>NZ_JBQCYD010000004.1:0-83868 GCF_052088025.1 Senegalia sp. (in: firmicutes)
AAATTTTCTTCTTCTTTATTTCCCTCTTTATATTTCCAATGTGCTGCTATACCATATTCTGCAGTTTTGTGCATATCCCAAGTTCTTATTTGAACTTCAAATATTTCACCACCAGGACCTATCAATGTAGTATGAAGTGATTGATACATATTTGCTTTTGGCATAGCAATATAATCTTTAAATCTTCCAGGTATAGGTTTCCACAAAGTATGAACTACACCAAGAGCACCATAGCAATCTTTTACTGAATTTACTATTATCCTTATAGCGGTTAAATCAAATATTTGTTCAAAAACTTTATTTTGATAAACCATCTTTCTATATATGCTATAGAAGTGTTTAGGTCTACCATTGATTTCACTTTCTATATCAACTTCATCTAATTTAACATTCAATTTATCTATTACTTCATTAATATATTCTTCTCTTTCTTTTCTCTTTTTAGAAACCTTATCTACTAAATCATAATATCCTTCTGGATCTATATATCTAAGAGATAAATCTTCTAATTCCCATTTTATTTTAAAAATACCTAATCTATTTGCTATAGGAGCATAAATTTCTAAAGTTTCTAAGGCCTTTTCTTTTTTCTTTTCATCAGACATATATTCTAAAGTTCTCATATTGTGAAGTCTATCTGTTAACTTAATTATGATAACCCTGATATCTTTTGCCATTGCAATGACCATTTTTCTCAAACTTTCAGCTTTTCTTTCTTCCTTTGTCTTATATTGGATTTTCTTTAGTTTAGTTACTCCATCTACTAAATTAGCTACTTCCACGCCAAATTCTTCTTTGACTAAATTATAGCTATTTTCAGTATCTTCAATGACATCATGAAGTAGACCAGCTATTATAGTGCTAATGTCCATATTCATATCTGCTAATATTATTGCAACATTAACAGGGTGAATTATAAAATCTTCACCTGAATTTCTCAGCTGTCCCTCATGAGCCGATTTAGCAAAATTATAAGCCTTCCTTACTTTTTCTACATCTGCTTGAGGGTTATATTGTTTTATTTTTTCAACTAGCTTTTCTATTGACAATTAACCCACCTACTTTATCAATTTAATATTTCACTAATGATTTCACATTATATCCTTTTATCTGATCAATACCATTTAAAAAAGTTAATTCTATCAAAAAATATAATCCCACTACTTCTCCACCTAATTGTTCAACCATTTTAATGGTAGATGCTACTGTTCCACCTGTAGCTAAAAGATCATCAACTATAATAACCTTATCATTCTTCTTTATAGCATCCTTATGTATTTCTAATACATCCGTACCATATTCTAAATCGTATTCATAACTAATAGTCTCAGCCGGTAATTTCCCAGGTTTTCTTATAGGTATAAATCCTTTATTAGTAGCATATGCAAGCGGTGCACCAACTAAAAATCCTCTTGCTTCTGGCCCAAGAATAAGATCAAACTCTACATCTTCTGTCAATCTCTTTAATTCATCTATTGAATATTTGAATGCATCTTTATCCTTTAGAACTGTTGTAATATCTTTGAAACTTATCCCTTCTTTTGGAAATCCATCTATATTTCTAATTTTTTCTTCTAAATTCACTCGTGTTCCTCCTTTAATTTATACTACATAATCATTTAAAGACCTTAATAATTTGGAAGATTTTATATCCACTTTATTTTCTGTCTTTATTAATTTAATATAATAATTTTTACTATCTATCTTTTTAAAATCTAATAAGTTTGTTTGCTTTAAAATTTTAAGAGCAAATACAATTTTCATCTTATTTAAATTTTTATCAGATAAAGAATTGATATATTTATCTATTTGAAGTTTAAATACTTCTTTATTTCCCATAAAGGTCTTATAAATGAACCTTAGTTCTTTTATATTTGGTGTCCATTTTTCAATATTATCCATATTGTTTTTTAAATCATACTCACAGGATAAAACTTCAATATCAGGATGTATATTTCTCATAATATCATAAATTTCTTTATCAATAGGCAAATCATAAAGAATTGTTTTTTTATTATTATTTATAATTTCATTTTTTGTAGGATTAATTATAATTTCAATTTTCTTAAATATATCTCTACCCGATTTATCAATTCTTTTCATAAGTAAATTCAAATTATCTAAATCATTAATATATATCTTTATTTTTTTAGCTTCTAATATTTTATCATATAAATAATCTATTTTGTTTATATTAGTATTATTTAAAACTATATTTTTATTATATTTTTCAACTTTTGATGATATATTTTCAAAAACATTTTCAAAATATTTATTTTCAAACTCTTTATTTTTTTTAGAATTAATAATTATATCACGAGTAATAATTTGAACAGTTTTTTTATTCATGTATTCATTTATATCCAAGCTACCTATTATATTTATAATATCAGTATGTTCTATTTCATAAGCTAAATGTCCTAAATTAAATCCAATAGAATCAATTTCAATGCCTTTATATATTACAGATAGTTTTAAATGTGATTTATCTTTTCCTACTGCCCTAATATCCTTTACTATTGCATCTTCAAATAAAAATACTGGACTTGAATTACCCATTCCAAAGGGTGAAAGATTTTCTAATGTTTTTACAGTATTTATGCTTATATCTTCTGCTTCAACTATAGCATCAATTTTGACTTCTTTTATAAAATCTTCATCATCTAACATGTGACCTACAATATCATTGATTTTTTCCTTAAATATTGGAAGATTTTCCTGGTCTATGGAAAGTCCTGCAGCCTGACTATGACCTCCAAAGCCTAAAAATAAATCCTTACATTCTTTAAGGGCATCATAGATATTTAGGGGACCTATACTCCTTGCTGATGCCTTTCCTATTCCTTTATCATCTATTGAAATTAAAATAGAAGGTCTATGATATTTTTCAGTGATTCTTGAACTCACTATGCCTATAACACCAGAATGCCAATCTTTAGATGCAAGCACTATTATATTATCATTTGCCATATCATGTTTTTTAACCATTTTTTCAGCTTTTTCTAAAATCTCAGCTTCTACCCTTTGTCTATTCTTATTTTCTTCATCTAATTTTTTTGATATTTCTAATGCCTTTTCATAATCTGTTGATGTAAATAGTTCTACACCTAAACTTGCTGATTCCATTCTCCCAGCTGCATTTATTCTTGGACCTATTATAAATCCAACATGACCTGAACTAATCTTTTTATCTTTTAATCCTGTAACCTCTATCAATGATTTTATTCCTAAATTTGAAGTTTCTTTGATTAAGTCTAATCCTTTTTTTACTATTAATCTGTTTTCATCAATTAAATCTACAATATCTGCTACAGTTCCTATAGCTACTATAGGAAGAAGTGACAGATAGTCAACCTCAATTTCAAACTCGAAACTCACAGCTTGAACTAATTTAAATGCTACTCCAACACCTGCTAATTTTTTGAAAGGATAAGTGCTATCATGCCTACTTGGATTGATTACAGCTATAGCTTTTGGCAAACTTTCACTTGGTGTATGATGGTCTGTAATTATCATATCAATTCCTATTTCATTTGCATAATCTGCTTCAGATATGGAAGTTATACCACAATCTACAGTTATAATTAAATTACCTTTTTGCATTTTTATATAATCAATTGCAGATTTGTTTAATCCATATCCTTCACTATGTCTATTTGGAATATAAAATTGTACTTTTATACCAATTTGAGAGAAAAAATTAACAAGCAGCGAAGTGCTTGTTACTCCATCCACATCATAATCTCCATATATCCATATCTTTTCATCCAGCTCTATAGCTTTCATTATTCTTTTAGTTGCAAGCTTCATATCATTTAAAAGAAATGGATCATGCAAATCATTATAAGTAGGATTTAAAAATTTTCCTATATCTTCCTTGTTTTTTATTCCTCTATTCAATAAAATTTTAGTAATCAAATAAGATATATTCATTTCTTTTGAAATGTTTTTTATATCATTTTCATTTTGATTTAAAAGCTTTAAAAACTTTTTGTCATTATTTGTCATATATTCACCCACTATATTTGTAAACATATATAATATTATAGCTAATAGATAAGTTTATTTCAACATTGTTTAATATTTTTCATTATTATTTGTCATATTTTCACTATCTACTTCTTTTATTTCATTGTTATTTAACTCTTGTTTTTTTCTATCAAGTCTAGTACAATCCTTTTTAAGTCTTTCTATTTCTATATTTTGATCTTTTATAGTTTTTGACATCTTCCTATGTCTAACCATTCCTAAAAGTGCTACTATTATTGCTCCAACTAAAGCGGAGATAAATATAACTAATGCTTGTGAAACTTCTACCTCAGTAAATAAAAAATTAATAAGTACAGATGCAGAATTTTGAAGAGCAAATACTGCTATTAATATAGCAAATACTAAAGATATTATAAACCACAGTTGCATGAAAATCCCTCCTTTATTTTTTGATTTCCCAAGAACGAAATATTATAGATATAATAAGTATTATACCCATTACTCCTGCAAGTAAAAACCCTATAAGCCCTATAGCACTCATTCCCAATATTTGAGGACCAGCTTCATTTTGAGCTATAGTTGATGAACCTATTATTATGGCAGATATTATAAGACTTAAAGAGAGCTTATTGGATATAGAGTTTAATTCTTTTCTGAATTTAGAAAGCCCTTCATGGTTCATATTTATCGTAGTCTTATCATTGCTTATTTTATAAAATATATTATTTAACATCTTAGGTAGTTCTGATACTTCTTCTAGCATTGTATGAATAGAGCTTGAAGTTTTCTTAAATATTTTTTTACTATTTAATTTATCCTTTTTTATAGTATCTAACAAATCTTTTGAAACATCTGTAAGATTAAATCTTGGATTTAGATTTTTAGCTGTACCTTCTATTGATATAATTGTCTTTATTAACACTATTAATTGACTTGGCACTCTCACCTTATGCTTATAAGTTATTCTTAAAATGTCAGTAAGTGCATCACTAAAATCTATTTTATCAAAAGATAAATTATAATAATAATTTAATACATAGTTTATATCTCTTTTAAACAACATCTTATTAGTATCTTTTGGTATAGAATCCATCTTATAAAGTGTTTCTACTATTTTTTCAGAGTTTTTTTCTACAGAAGATTTTAAAAGCAACATTAATAATTTAGTGCTTTCATCATCTAAATATCCAACCATACCAAAATCTACAAATCCTATTTTTTCCTTCTCTACTACAAATAAATTCCCAGGATGAGGATCTGCATGAAAAAAACCATGAACAAATACTTGTTCCATATATGTTTTAGCTAAATTATATGCTATTTTTTCTTTATTATAGATATTTTTTGATAGTTCTTTGATATTATTTATCTTTATACCATCTATCTTAGATGTTACAAGTATTTTCCTTGTAGTAAATTCCCAAAATACTTTTGGTACAAAGGCATACTTATTTTCTTTTAAAGCTTCTTTAAAGTTTTCATAATTTTGAGCTTCCATAGTATAATCCAATTCTCTTCTTAATGTTGTTGAAAATTCTTCTACTATATCTTTAAAATTAACTACATTTTTCTTTACAACATAATCATCTATAATTCCCGCTATTGTATCTAATATATCTAAATCTTTTTCAATTAAATTTTTTATGTTTGGTCTTCTTATTTTTATTACAACTTCTTCACCTGAAAAAAGTTTAGCATTATATACCTGACCAATAGAAGCTGCTGCTAGTGGATTTTCATCAAATTCTAAGAAGCAATCTTCTATATTTTTGCCTATTTCTTCTTTAAATAATCCTCTAGCCTTATCTAAGCCAAACTCTCCTACATCATCTTGTAATTTAGATAACTCCTCTACTATATCATTAGGTAGTAAGTCATATCTAGTACTCATCAATTGCCCTAGCTTAATATAGGTAGGTCCTAGCTCTTCTAGAGCCATCCTAAGTCTTTCACCCCTAGTATAATTCTCACTTAATTTACTAGACTTTCTAAAAAAAACCTTCTTAAAAAACATCCTATTAGGAAGTCTATCTGCAACTACACTAAAGCCATATTTAGTTAGAATATTATAAATTTCCCTATATCTATGTATTTTAGTTGTTTTATTTTTTTTCATATCTACCTACCTCTACTAGTATTACTTTATTATTAGTTTACCCCAAATTCATCCATACTAATAACCATATAATTAATAAATTATATAAATAAAATCTCAGGAAAACCTGAGATTTTATTTATTTTGAATTTGCTTTTAATAAATACCATACTGGACTTGCAATAAATATTGAAGAATAAGTTCCTATTAAAACACCAAGTATTAAAGGAAGTGCAAATTCTCTGATTGCATCTACTCCAAATATATATAGACAACCAATAGCTACAAGTGTAGTAAATGAAGTATTTATAGTTCTTATTATAGTTTGAGATATACTAGTATCTACTAATTTATCATATTCTGTTTTCTTAAATAATCTTAAATTTTCTCTTATTCTATCAAATACAACAATAGTATCATTTATAGAATAACCTACTATTGTAAGAAGAGCTGCTACAAATGAAACATTTACAGGCAATTTTAATATAGCAAATATAGCTAGAGTTATTAGTATATCATGGGTTAATGCTATAAGTGCAGATATACCAAATTTAAACTCAAATCTAAAAGTTATATATATAAGCATTCCAACCATTGCAATAGCTATAGCAATTAATGCATCATTTCTAATCTCCTCACCTATTGAAGGTCCAATCTTTATAGATTGTAATGGTTTGTTATCTTTTAAATCATATTTTTCTTTGAATTTATTAAATATTTCATTTCTTTCTTCTATAGAATAATCTTCTTTTGTCTTAATGATTATTTCATGATTTTCATCACCAGCATGAACTATATCAGCATCCTTATCATAATCATCAGTTATTTCTCTTGCTTCTTTTACAGGGATATTTTTACCCAAATCTATCTGAATCAAAGTTCCTCCAGTAAAATCAATTCCAAAATTTAATCCATTTATAAATAACATCACTATTCCAATTACAATAACAATAGTAGATATTATAAAAAATATATTCCTTTTTTTAATTATTTCTAAATTCAAATTTTCTCCCCCCTATGCGCCAAACATTTTTGTATTTTTTGTTATTTTCATATTAATAACTAGTTTTAATAATAACCTTGTAATAAATAAAGCAGTAATCATAGATGTGATTATACCTATTATAAGCGTTACTGCAAAACCTTTTATAGGTCCTGTACCAAAATTAAATAAAACTATTCCTGCAATAAGGGTAGTTATATTAGAATCTACAACAGTTGATAGTGCATTTTTAAAACCAGCATCTACAGAAGATCTAATTGATTTTCCAAGTCTTATTTCTTCTTTTATCCTCTCAAATATTACCACATTAGCATCAACAGCCATACCAATAGAAAGTATAAGCCCTGCTATACCAGGAAGTGTAAGGGTTGCATTTAAACTAACCAATGTAGCTAATACTATAAGTATATATATAGTAAGAGAAATATCAGCTATAAGTCCTGGTAATCTATAAAAACCAATCATAAATAAAAATATTAATATAATTCCTATTGTAGCAGCATATACTGACTTATCTAAAGAAGTAAGTCCAAGGCTTGGTCCAATTTCAGATGCTTGTACTTCTTCCATTTCTATAGGAAGTGCTCCTGCCTTTATAAGAGTTGATAATTCTGTAGCTTCTTCTATTGTAAAATTACCTTCTATAGTAGCAGATCCATCTGTAATAACATCATTTACAGCTGGTGCTGATATAACTTCATCATCTAAAACTATACTTATAATCCTACCTTCACCTACTGGATTTGCCATAGCTTTTTCTGTTCCTTCTTTAAACAATTTCGCACCTTCAGAATCAAATTCCAATGATACTACCGGAACATTTTTACCAGTTGTTTGTTGTTCTATATATACAGGCTCAGAATTCTTTACATTTTTTCCACTTACAATAACTTCGCCTTCTGAATTGATGAATTGTAACTCTGCAGTTTTTCCTATCATATCAAAAGCTTCTTGGGTATCTTTTAGTCCTGGAAGTTCAATTCTTATTCTATCTTCCCCTTCGATTGTTATAATAGGTTCTGTAACACCTAATCCATTTACACGTTGGTCAATTATAGCTTTAGCTTCTGTCATCTTTTTCTTTAGTTCTTCTCCACTCGCATCACTTTTTGCTTCAAGTACAACATATACTCCACCTTCTAAATCAAGACCCAAATTAATAGATTTATTAATTGGCTCAATTTCAAATTTTCCAATATTAATTCCTTCAAGAGCTACAAATACACCTGTACCTACTATCAAAAGAATTAAAAGGAAAATAATGATACTTTTAGACTTCATAATCTTTCCTCCTCAAAATATTACTCTTTATGTTTTTTTGATAATTCAACATAGTTTTTTGCTGATTTTTTTAAATTTTCAATTTCATCATCTGTTAATTTTCTTATGACCTTAGCAGGAGAGCCAAGTGCAAGTGTTCCTTTAGGAATTATCTTTCCTTCAGTTACCAAACTTCCAGCTCCTATAAGTACATTTTCTTCTATTTTAGCTCCATTTAAAATTATAGCTCCCATTCCTATAAGCACATTGTTTTCAATATTGCATCCATGAATTATAGCTTTATGACCTATAGTTACATTGTCTCCTATTATTGTAGGAATGTTTTTTTCTACATGAATTATAGTACCATCTTGAATGTTTGAATTTTGTCCAATAACTATTTTATTGATATCTCCTCTTAATACAGTTTGATACCATATATTAGAATCCTTACCTACAAATACTTGTCCTATTATATCAGAACTTTCTGCTATAAAACATGACTTGTCAATTACAGGTGAAAATTCTTCAAAATCTTTTATCATTTTATACCTCCCATTTATTCCTCTAAATTTGCAAGTATGGAAATTGAACTTTCAATTCTCTTTTTTTCCATTTCACAGCCTATAGTATAAGGCTTGTTTATGTTTTTATTAAAATTATAAGCATTTGCATGACATCCACCACTACAATAAAACTTTGCCCAACAATTAGAACAATCTTCCTTATTATATACATTTGCTTCATTGAATTCATCAACTAAGCTAGTATTTTTTATACCTTCATCTAAATTCCCAAGTAAAAATTTCTCATCTCCTACAAATTGATGACAAGGATATAAATCTCCTTCTGGAGTTACAGCTAGATACTCAACCCCTGCTCCACAACCTGAAGCTCTTTTTATTGCACACGGGCCTTGATTTAAATCTATCATAAAATGAAAAAAGTTAAAATCCTTATCTTTTCTTTTTATCTTTATATATTCTTTAGATAATTTATCATATTCATCTAATATTGTAGCCAAATGTTTTTCAAGTATTGCATATTCCATTTCTGGTTCAGTTACAACAGGTTCAACAGATACAGATTTAAAACCTAGCTTATACATTTCCATTATGTCTTTAGAAAAATCTAAATTTTTCGAAGTAAAGGTTCCTCTTAGATAGTAATCCTTACCATTTCTTGAATTTGCCATATCTAAAAATTTAGGAACTATCAAATCATAGCTACCTTGTCCATTTATAGTTTTTCTCATATTATCATTTACTTCTCTTCTTCCATCTAAACTAAGTACAACATTGGACATGTGTTCATTGATAAAATCCATTTTTTCTTGATCTAGGAGTAAGCCATTTGTAGTTATAGTAAATCTAAAATTTTTATTGTTTTCTTTTTCTATTTTTCTACCATAATAAACAAGTTCCTTTACTACATCAAAATTCATAAGAGGTTCTCCACCAAAAAAATCTACTTCAAGGTTTCTTCTATTCTTAGAGTTTTTAACTAAAAAATCCAATGCTTTTTTTCCAGTTTCTAGACTCATAAATGCCTTTTCACCATTGAAATCTCCTTGGGATGCAAAACAATATTCACATCTCAAATTACAATCATGGGCTATATGAAGACATAGTGCTTTCACTATTTTTTCCTTATTCATATTAACATCTTGCAAGTAATTATCATTAGAGAAAATCATCTCATTTGATTCTAATTCTTTTATTTCTTCATATCCTTCTTCTATAAGTTTCATATCATATCTATCTTTTAAATCTTCTTTTATAAGCTTTAAATCTTTTTCTTTATATAAATCAATTAAATCCCATATTAATTCATCCACAAGATGTACTGCACCACTATTTACATCAAGTAGGACAAATTTATCATTTTGCTTAAATTTATGTATATTTTTCATTTGTTTTTTCCTCCTGTGCTTTGCTAATTCAAACGATAAAAAAGTAGTGTTTCACACTACTTTTTACCTCTTTGTGTTTTCACAACTTTGGTTACCTACTGTGCATGATGTCTTACATGCTGATTGACAAGATGTCTGACATTCACCACATCCACCATATTCCATTGTGTTTTTTAAATTTTTACTGCTTAACGTTTTAATATGTTTCATTTTCTTACCCCCTAATTCATAACTTACGTTTAAATTATATCATAAACTATACTGGGTATAAAGCTTTATTTTAAGTTTACTCCTATCATTCCAGCTATCATTCCTGTAAAAAGTCCAACTAATAATTTTGTAAAAGTAAAAATAGAAAATGCTGAGCTTTTAAAAGCTATTATACTAAAAAGTATTAAAACAAGCATATAGGATAGGCCTACTATTCCTCCATTAATAAAACCTTTTTTAGATGAATTAATAGACATTTTTATTGCACCTAAAGATATAGATAATATTAATATTATAGTATTGACTAGTGGTATCCATTTTTCTCCTAGACTTGTATAGGTAAATATTAAAGTGAATATTATAAAAAACACCAAACTTACTATAAAACTAAGTAATAAAGATTTCCCTAATAATAAAAAATATTTATTATTTTTTTTATTATCCATCAAACACACCTCCACCTTAATTAATAGATATGCATGTTTGATTTTTTTTATGACAATAAAAAAGACTGGCCAAAGGCCAATCTCTAATTATTTGCACTCACGTTTACTTGGTTACCTACTGCCCATTTCTTTATATCGAATTTTACCTTGTCAGCACCAACTTCAATTGTAATATCATCTTCTTTTATCTTTCTAATTATCCCAACTATACCGCCTATAGTTACAATGTGATCTCCTACTTGTAAATTACTTCTCATTTCACGTACTTTTTTATCCTTTTTTTGTTGCGGTCTGATAAGTAAAAAGTAGAATATAGCAAGTAATGCTATTGGAAATGCAAATGCTCTTAAAATATCCATTAATATATACACCTCTTTCCATTCATAATATATTCATTATATATTTTTTATATGTCTTTTTCAAGATAAGTAAAGAATTTTCTAATATATTTATTTTAAATAACCATATTTCTCATAAAATTCGTCCCTATATTCAAGTAATCTATCTTCTTTTATAGCTTCTCTTATATTTTCCATAAGCTTGATTAAGAAATATAAATTATGTGTAGTTGTAAGTCTTGCACCTAATATTTCATCTGCTTTAAATAAATGTCTTATATAGCTTCTAGTATAATTTTTGCAAGTATAACAGCCACATTCACTATCTAGTGGAGAAAAATCTTCCTTATACTTTGCATTTTTAACTACAACTCTACCACTACTTGTAAAAACAGTACCATTTCTTGCAATTCTTGTAGGAAGTACACAATCTGCCATATCTATACCACGAATCACAGCTTCAAATAAATAATCTGGACTACCTACGCCCATGAGATACCTTGGCTTATCTTTTGGCAAAAGTGGGACAGTATAATCTAGTACTTCATACATCAATTCTGCAGGTTCTCCTACACTAAGTCCTCCTACTGCATATCCTGGAAAATCTAAATCTGTTATTTCTTTAGCAC
This sequence comes from Senegalia sp. (in: firmicutes), assembly GCF_052088025.1. Taxonomy (NCBI): domain Bacteria; kingdom Bacillati; phylum Bacillota; class Clostridia; order Eubacteriales; family Clostridiaceae; genus Senegalia; species Senegalia sp. (in: firmicutes). The sequence goes on from NZ_JBQCYD010000004.1 coordinate 11,884, forward strand.
TTTGTTCTCTTAAATCCTTATACATACCACCTTGTACTATGCCAAAAATGCCTTGACTTTCAGGATTTTTATGAAAATCCTTACATCTTTTTGCCCATCTTGTAGTTCTTTCTAGAGACTTTTTAACATAATCTCTATCTGCTGGATATGGAGGACATTCATCAAATGCCATAACTATATCTGAACCAAGAGAATTTTGAATCTCTATGGATTTTTCTGGACTTATGAAATGTTTAGAACCATCTATATGAGATCTAAAATGAACTCCTTCTTCCTTTATCTCTCTAAGATCGCCTAAACTAAATACTTGAAATCCACCACTATCAGTAAGTATAGGTCTATCCCAATTCATAAATTTATGAAGTCCACCTGCTCTTTCTATCAGCTCATGGCCAGGACGTAAATATAAATGATAAGTATTACTTAATATTATCTGAGCATTCATATCCTTTAGCTCCTCTGGTGTCATAGCTTTAACAGTAGCTTGAGTACCAACAGGCATGAAAATAGGTGTTTCTATTTCACCATGAGGTGTAGTAATTTTTCCAAGTCTTGCCTTTGTATTTTTTTCTTCTTTAATAAGTTCATATTTAATTGCCAATATATTCACTCCCAAAACTATTTTATAATCATTGCATCTCCAAAACTAAAAAATCTATATCTTTCCTTTATAGCTTCTTCATATGCATTTAATACATTTTCCTTGCTTGAAAGTGCACTTACAAGCATTACAAGTGTTGATTCAGGTAAATGAAAGTTTGTAATAAGAGAATCTATTACTTGGAACTTAAAACCTGGATATATGAAGATATCTGTCCATCCTCTAGATTCTTTTACCCTACCATCTACACTAACTGATTCAAGGGTTCTAGTAGATGTAGTACCTACTGAAATTATTTTTTTATTGTTTTCTTTTGCCTTATTGATTATATGTGCTGTTTCTTTGCTTACCTCAAAAAATTCTGAATGCATCTCATGATTATCTACATCATCTACCTTTACAGGTCTAAATGTGCCAAGACCCACATGAAGTGTTATATAGGCTATATTTACACCTTTTTCTTTTATAGCTTCAAGTAATTCATCAGTAAAATGTAGACCAGCAGTAGGTGCTGCAGCTGAACCTTTAATTTTAGAATATACAGTTTGATATCTTTCCTTATCTTCTAATTTTTCTGTTATATAGGGTGGCAGAGGCATTTCACCTAATTTGTCTAATATTTCATTAAAAATACCATCATAAATAAATTTAATTTTTCTAGTTCCACCTTCTTTTATATCAACTACTTCTGCCTTTAAAATTCCATCTCCAAATTCTATTATATCACCAATTTTTGCTTTCTTACCTGGTTTTACAAGAGTCTCCCAAAAATCACCTTCTATGTTGTTTAGGAGTAAAAACTCTACCTTTCCACCAGTATTTTCTTTTTTACCTAAAAGTCTTGCAGGGATTACACGAGTATTGTTTAATACAAGTACATCACCTTCATTTAAAAAATCAATTATATTAGTAAAGTTTTTATGTTCTATTTCTCCACTTTCTTTATCTAAAACCAAAAGTCTTGATTTTTCTCTATCTTTAAGGGGTGTTTGTGCTATAAGTTCTTTAGGTAAATCAAAATAAAAATCACTTGTTTTCATAAAATCATTCCTTACTATTGATATTAAAATGTTCCAAACATTTTTTAGTTATAACCCGACCTCTTGGAGTTCTATTTATAAATCCAATTTGAAGTAAATAAGGTTCATATACATCTTCAATCGTATTTCTTTCTTCACCAATGGTTGCAGCTAGTGTATCTAGCCCTACAGGTCCATGAGAAAAATTATGGATTATAGAAAGTAATAATCTCTTATCTATATTATCAAGTCCTAGTTCATCTATTTCCAATAAGGTTAGAGCCTTATCAGCTACTTCCTTTGTAATTATTCCATCTTCTACAACCTCAGCATAGTCTCTAACTCTCTTTAATATCCTATTAGCTATTCTAGGTGTCCCTCGAGATCTCTTTGCTATCTCAAGTGCACCTTTTACATCTATTTCTATACCTAGTATTCCAGCTGATCTTATAACTATACTTTCTAAATCCTCTATATTATAATAATCAAGTTTTGCCATAACTCCAAATCTATCTCTTAATGGAGATGTTAAAAGTCCAGCACGAGTTGTTGCTCCTATAAGAGTAAATCTGGATAAATCAAGTCTTATAGAACGTGCGCTAGGTCCTTTTCCTATTATTATATCTAGAGCAAAATCTTCCATAGCAGGATAAAGTATCTCCTCAACACTTCTATTTAACCTATGAATTTCATCAATGAATAGAACGTCTCCTTCACCTAAATTAGTAAGTATTGCAGCTAAATCTCCTGCCTTTTCTATTGCAGGACCAGATGTAATCCTTAGATTTACCCCCATCTCATTTGAAATAATACTTGCAAGAGTTGTTTTACCAAGTCCAGGAGGTCCATATAGTAATACATGGTCAAGAGATTCATTCCTAATTTTTGCAGCTTCTATAAATATCTTTAATTTTTCCTTTACCTTGTTTTGACCTATATAGTTTTCTAATAATTTAGGGCGCAAAGTACTTTCTATATCAATATCTTCATCTTTTATATTACTTGTAATTATTCTATTTTCCTTTTCATCCATAATTATCACCTCTTATCTTTTTGATAATTCACTTAAAGATAATTTTATTATATCTTCAGTGAGAAGCCCTTCTACATCAATACGTGCTATTATATTTCCAACTTCATATTTTGTGTAACCAAGTGATACCAATGCATCCATTGCTTCATCAGTATTAGAGTTTATTTTTATACTACTAGTATCTAGTTTTTCGATATCATAATCTTTAATCTTATCTTTTAATTCTAGAATCATTCTATTAGCAGTTTTTTTGCCTACTCCTTGTGCTTCAGATAATTTATTTGCATCTTCATTTATAATAGCATATTTTATTTCATCTACTGACAATGTAGATAGGATTCCAAGTCCTACTTTTGGTCCTATTTTTGATACTGATATTAAATTCAAAAATAATTCAAGTTCATTTTTTAAACTAAAGCCATATAAACTCATATCATCTTCTCGTACATTTAAATAAGTATAAACTTTAACTTCTTCACCTAGTTTTAAATCTCTTATAGTGTTTACAGATGTGCTTATCTTATATCCAATACCATTATTTTCTATAACAATATAATCTTCCTTCATCTCTTCTATAAATCCCTTTATATATCTATACATTTTATCACTCCACTATCTCATTTTAAATAATTTATCAAAGGCACCAGAATGAGCATGACTTATAGCAACAGCCAGTGCATCGGCAGCATCATCTGGTTTAGGTATTTCCTTTAAATTAAGTAATATCTTCACCATTTCTTGAACTTGTTTTTTTGTAGCCCTACCATATCCTACTACACCTTGTTTTACCTGAAGTGGAGTATATTCAAATATTTCTATATCTTGATTCATAGCTGCAAGTATTTCTACTCCTCTTGCTTGTCCAACTTGAATAGCTGTTTTTACATTCTTATTAAAAAACAATTCTTCTATTGCTACACAATCAGGATTGCTTTGTTTTAATATTTCAGTTAACTCATCATATACACACTTTAATCTCGCTTGTGGGCTCATAGTAGATGGTGTGGTTATTACTCCATAATCTATAACTTTAAAATTATTTCCAACATAATCTACAATACCATATCCTACTATAGCTATTCCTGGATCTATACCAAATATCCTCATTTATACATCTCCTAAACTTTCTATTATATAATTCTATCATATTTAAACGAATAATAGAAAACTTCATAAGCTAGCTTATGAAGTTTTCTATTATTGCTCCTATGTCATCTATACTATCAACTAATATACCTTTTTTTAATTTATTTTTATCATAGTCACTAAAAAATTCAATAGATTGATCTAATTTCTTAAACAAGGTTTTCTTGCCCTCATCATCTATCTTATATATAGAGACAAATCCTTCATATTCTCCTACTATATAATGATTTGGACATAGATAGTCTTTTGAAATACGAATTATAATCCTATCAGAATCAAATCTCAAAATTTTCATTTCATGATTTGTTTTAAAATTCTTTTTAAATTTTTCTTCATTCATTTTTATGTATTTTTTCTTATCAGCTTCAAATTCCCTTAGAACATGTTCACACTCAGTATAATAATTTTCATATTCAATAATTGTATCTTCATTTATCTCTTCCTCAGGACTAACATTTATTTCTTTTGATAGTTCTTCTTTAGCTTTGTCAATTTCCACTTTGTTTTTGTTATCTTGCTTATTTAAAGTAATATCTAAAAATGTAAATACTAAAAATACAAAAACAAGTGATAAAGCTAAAAACAAATAAAATATTTTATAAGATTTTTTCATAATATCCTATCATCCTTTCTTAAAGATATTATGTCCTATAAATTATTTTATATTCAATTATATATAATTAGCAGGGGTATCTCTTTAAGACCCTATCATTTAATGCATACCAACATGATCCTTTAAATATATTCATAAGATTTTTTATAAGTTCTTTAACTAATATATCATAAACTCTATCTAATTCTTCTTTTGTAAAATTTATGTTTTCTTCTCTTATATTAAATTCATTTGGATTAAAATCAAGTTTCAATTGTCTATCAATATAATCATCAATATTTTTTATTTTAGAGTGGATTATTTTTTCTGCAAAAACCCTTATAAGGCTTGTATATTCTGAACTTTCACTTTCATTTATATCAATTTCTTCTCTTATTTTATGTCTAACATTATTGATTTCTTGATTTGCATAATTAAAATGAAATAAATATGTTTTATCATAAAGAGTTTCTAAATCAAAATATTTAAGTCCCATTTCTTCTAACACATTGATCCATTTATTATTGTAAAACCCATATTTATAACCTTCCATATAAAAACAAAGTTCAATCCTATCAATATCTTCATGAATAACCTTTGTAATTGATTTAGCTATAGTAAGTGGATTCTTTCTGTGTTTTAACACATTTTTTATTTTATTTTCAATATTCTTCATACAAATATATTGAGGATAAATATTACTTATATTTTTTTCCAAATCATATAATGATAACAATATATGGATTGAATTTATATCATTTTTAAATAAAAATTTATTTTTAAGACCTTCATACAATTCCCAAGGCTCTATAGCAGAAGCTTGCAAATCCATCCCTCCTTCTTTAGAAATTATTACCAGTATAAAATAAAATAAACCTATTTATTTTATTATTTTTTGTGTTGTGATACTATATAATTATATTTATTTAAACATAAGGGGTGTTGATAATCATTTTTTTTGATTCTAAATTCAAAGATAATATTAAACGATATATATTTCAATGTATATTAGCTACAATTTCAATAATGTTTATATTATTATTTTTAAATTATTTTGTATATACAACCATAATAGCAAGTCTTGGTGCTACTACTTTTATTGTTTTTACAATGCCAAAGACTCATTCCGCTCAAACTAAAAACATATTAGGTGGTTACACACTTGGTATAGTTTTTGGTATAATCTTTCATCTAATATCAATATTTTTAATAGATATAATTGATTCTATCAACTTACATACACTTTATATGATTACTGGAGCATTATCTGTAGGAGTTACAAGCTTCATTATGACTATTACAAATACAGAACATCCACCAGCTGTAGGAATGGCTCTATCTTTAATTCTAACCCCTTGGGAGTTTAAAACTTTATTTTTTGTCTATCTATGTATAATCCTTATGATAGTAGTAAAGAAGCTACTTAAAAAGCAACTAATTGATTTACAATGATTGCTTTTCGACAAAAAAAGACTCGAACGTTTATTATACTATTATATCATATTTTTTTCAACAATTGGCAAAAATAAAACACTCTTCTTTGAAAAATCTTACATCAAAGTTAGAGTGTTTTATTTGTATTTTAATTAATTTTTATTCCATATCCCAGTTGTGATGTACTTCTTGTACATCATCATGATCTTCAAGATTATCTATAAGTTTTTCCATGTTTTTTAAATCTTTTTCATCATCTAATTTTGTTTCATTTTGAGCTATGAAAGATACTTCTGCTGTTGAAAATTTATATCCCATAGATTTAAGATTTTCTCTTACATCTTTAAAATCTTCTGGTGAAGTTGTAATTTCAAAATATTCATCTTCAGCCTGAAAATCCTCTGCACCAGCTTCAATAGAATTCATCATTAATTCTTCTTCATCTATATGATCATTTTTTTCTATCAGTAATATACCTTTCCTATCAAACATAAAAGATACACAACCTGTTGCTCCTAAATTACCATTGTATTTAGAAAAGAAATGTCGCACATCAGCTGCTGTTCTATTCTTATTATCAGTTAAACATTCCACCATTACAGCAACTCCATTTGGTCCATAACCTTCATAAGTAATCTCTTCATAAGTTACACCATCTAAATCTCCAGAACCTTTTTTAATAGCCCTATCTATATTATCATTTGGCATATTTTCTGTTTTAGCCTTTTCTATAGCATTAGCAAGTTCAGTGTTATATTCAGGATCATCTCCACCTTCTTTTACTGCTACTGTAATAGATCTAGCTAATTTGGTAAATATTTTTCCCTTTTTTGCATCTTGTCTGCCTTTTCTATGTTTAATATTGGCCCATTTTGAATGTCCAGCCATTTATATTCCTCCTTTATAACTTCCTTTAAAATTATTAATATTCTAACACAATATTAATAATTTTTAAAGCTAAAGTATCATTAGTTAAATATATTCATACTTAAGTATCTCTCACCACTATCAGGTGCTATTACTACTAATCTTTTTCCCTTACCTAATTCTTTAGCTACCTTTAAAGCAACATTTATTGCAGCCCCAGAAGAAATACCTACAAATATACCTTCCTTCTTAGCTAATTCTCTAGTAGTTTTTACTGCATCTTCTCCACTTACCTTTTTTATTTCATCTATAAAATCCATATCTAATACATGTGGAATGAATCCTGCTCCTATACCTTGTATTCTATGCGTTCCTGGATCTTCACCACTCATCACTGCAGACTCACTAGGTTCTACTGCTATTATCCTTATATCCTTATTTATTTCTTTTAAAACAGATCCAACACCAGTTATAGTACCTCCTGTACCAACTCCAGCTACAAATGCATCTATATTCCCATCTGTTTGTTCAAGTATTTCTTTTGCTGTAGTTTTTTTGTGCATTTGTGGATTATTGTTATTTTTAAATTGCTCTGGCATAAAATAATTATCATTTTCACTTTTTAATGAATTGGCCTTTTCTATGGCCCCATTCATACCTTTTTCACCCATAGTTAATACTAATTCTGCTCCGTATGCTCTAAGTAAAGTTCTTCTTTCCATACTCATAGTATCAGGCATTACGAGTATCACCTTATATCCTTTAGCTGCACCTATCATAGCAAGACCAATTCCAGTATTTCCACTAGTAGCTTCTATTATAGTTGAGCCTTCCTTTAGTAATCCTTCTTTTTCAGCTTCTTCTATCATATTTAAAGCAATTCTATCCTTTATGCTACCTCCAGGATTAAAAGATTCTAATTTAACCAATACCTCTGCACTATCACTATCAATAATTTTTCTTAATTTAATCATAGGCGTTAGACCTATTAATTCACTTATATTATCTACAATTTTCAAAGTTATACCTCCTAATTTTAAACCCTTAATTTCCTACTCATTTATATGTATTAATATTATTTTATATTATATGAACTGTCAAGGAATAAGATTTGATTTTAAAGCTAATATTAATTAAAGGTGATTATATGAAAAATAAACTCAAATTAATTTTAATTGGATTATCTACAGGCTTTATAAATGGATTGTTTGGTTCAGGAGGAGGGATTTTGATAGTACCTTCTCTTATATATATATTAAATATAGAAAGACACAAGGCTCATGCAACTGCTATATCAATTATTTTACCCCTATCTATAATAAGCACCTATATTTATATGAAAAACAATCTAATAGATTTTAACATAGTATTTTTCATATCTATTGGAGCTATGATAGGTAGTTTTTTTGGAGCTAAATTTTTAAATAAAATTTCTACCACAGTTTTAAAAAAAGCTTTTAGTCTATTGATAATTTATATATCTATAAGGTTGATAATATTATGAAATTAATATTGATTGGGATTTTTTCAGGAATATTAGGAGGTATGGGTATTGGAGGGGGAACTATCTTAATCCCTGCTTTAATATTTTTTTTAAATCTAAGTCAACGAGGAGCTCAAGGAGCTAATTTGATTGTATTTATTCCTACAGCTATAATTGCACTTATAATACATTTTAAAAACAATAATATAATAAAAAACATAATAATTATTATAATAATACCAGGTATAATAGGCTCTATTATAGGAAGTGTGCTAGCTGTGAAAATAGATGAAACTATATTAAGAAAAACATTTGGAGTATTTATCTTGTTTATAGGAATTTATCAATTCTTTAGTAAAAGGGAAAAATCATAAAAGAGACCCTAAGGGTCTCTTTTATGAAAGTGCTACAAGAACACAATCTTCTACTATATTAAAGTCATTTTCTTTTGCTTTTTTAATTACATCTTCATTAAAAGTTCCTGGTTGGAACCACACATTTTTTACGCCCTTTTCTTTTGCCTCATCTAAGGCACCTAGACTTACTCTTGGTGGAACTACAAAATCTATAACATCTGGTACTTCTGGTAAATCTTCAATTGATTTGTAGCATTTATCTCCATTTATATCTTCATATCCTGGATTTACAGGATATACTTTATAATCATTATCCTTTAATTTTTTATATATTTTATATCCAAACTTATCCTTGCTAGGACTAGCACCTATTACTGCCCATACTTTTTTATCTAACATATCTTTTTTATTACTCATCAAAATCAACCTCCTAGTTAATATTTTACCCCTTAAACTTAGATAAAAACAATTTATTTTATTAGTTTGTCATCTTTAAAGGATAGGTATTCATCTTCTAATCTCATGATATAAACCTCTCCATTAGTTATATCCATTAATAAATTTTTCAATTCTTCTAATTCACCTTTTTTTGATAAGATTATCATATTAACTGCATCATCATAGCTAGTATCTTCTATAAAAAACTTAGAATTATTTATTATATTTTCCATCTTGCCATTAAAAGTATAATCAAACCTTATTTTATTCTTTTCATATAAAACTTTATCTACTATTAAAGCATTGTTTAAAGCAATTTTTGCTCCATTTAAATAAGCACGAACAAGCCCACCTGCACCCAGTTTAATTCCACCAAAATATCTAGTTACCACAATCACTATATTCCTAAGATCCTCTTTTTTGATTAATTCTAAGATAGGTATTCCTGCAGTTCCACTTGGTTCTCCATCGTCATTATATCTTTGAATATTACTATTTTCTCCCACTACATATGCATATACATTGTGTGTTGCATCCTTATGCTTTAATTTAATTTCTTCTATGAAATATATAGCTTCTTCTTCACTTTCTATAGATTTTGCATAACCTATAAATTTAGATTTTTTTTCTATAAAATAATCTTCTCCAAATTTATGTATGGTTTTATATATATCTTTCATAACTACTCCCTTCCTTTTTAAAAATATTATACCATAAGAAAAAGGGCATATGCCCTTTTTATACTACAAGTAAATTTTCGCTTTTGAGTTTTAAATATTTCTTGTGTGAGAGATTTACTAGTGATTTATCTTGACTATAAGTAATTTTTTCTATAGCTTCATCTATTTCATAAAAACCACCCTTTTGAAATTCATCATCTATGTCATATTCCAGAGAATTTGCTTCCATTATAAACCATATTATTTCATTGCATACAGGTTTTCTTCTACTTACAGAGTAAAACTCATAATATGTTTCACCAGCTGTTGAAACTATAGAAACATCTTTTAAACCAGTTTCTTCTTTTACTCTTTTTTTAGCAGTTTCAATTGCCAAGTCTCCACTTATGATTCTACCTTTTGGAAGTACCCATTCATCTTTTTCATTCTTTAATATAAAGACCTTTCCTTCATGAAATACAACGCCACCAGCACAATTTCTCAAGAGCATATTTAAAAACCTCCTTTTTATTATTACTATAATCATATAACAATTTGTCAGAAATTTCAATTGATTTCTTTAATTTGCTTTTAAAATTTTTATAGCTTCTATGGCTGCACGCTTTACATATTCTTTTTCATTATTATCACTTAAAATTAATTTCAATTTATTAACACTAGATTGATCACCAATTTCTTTTATAGATTTGATAGCATATTGCCTAACTTGAGCATTATCATCATAAAAAAACTTCTCTAAAACCTCTTTATAATCTTTGCTTTTAATCTTTCCTAAAGCTGAAATAGAAAGTCTTCTATAATTGACATTCTTACTTTTTAACTCCATTAATAAAAATGGTATCAATCTTTCATTTTTTAATTCACCAATTAACCATATTAATATCATTCTATCTTCAGGATTTTTAAACTTAATATATCTTTTATAGATTTCACCAGCTAATTTTTCTTTTTCTTCTTTAAGCAATGTGTTTATATATTCTAATCTTTTTCCTTTTTGCATAGATATTATCTTTATCAATTCATCATCGTTTTTTTGCCTTTTATATTTTATCTTTGCTTCTATAATATGTTTTTCCACTTCATTATATGGCAAGTTTCTTATTTTTGATATTATCTTTATACTTTTGCCTTCAAGATATAAAAGATAGCTTATTTGAAAGCTTTCCATTTTATCAATAGTCTCCCACTTACTCATCCTATCACCTTAATCTATAATATATTTTTTATATTTATTATAGTCTTTTTTGTTTAATACTACATCTATAATAGTTCCATTTTCTTCATGTGTCATCTCATTAGGTGTATAATTATTTAATAAATATGAAGTAATATCAGAGTCAGAAAAAGGTATAAGTAATTTAGCCTTATAAAATTTATCTGAAAGTGCTTTTTCTATCTCTTGCCATAATTTATCAATATTTGTGTTTTCCCTTGCAGAAATATATAATTTTGGTCCTTCTATATTATATCCTATATCTTCTATATCTTTTTTATCCATCTTATTAAATACGGTTATAATAGGTTTACCTTCTACATCTAAATCATTTAATATGTTTAATGTAGTTTTAATTTGTATATCTAAATCACTATTTGTAGCATCCACCACATGAATCAAAACATCTGCGAAATTCACTTCTTCTAAAGTACCTTTAAAGGCAGCTACTAAATGTGTAGGAAGTTTACTTACAAATCCAACAGTATCAATAATAAGTGCCTTTTGCCCATTTGGTAAATTAGTTTTTCTAAGTGTGGTATCAAGTGTTGCAAAAAGCATATCTTTTACATATACATCTTTTTCTATATCATATTCATTTCCAGATTTTAATAATTCATTAAAAAGAGTAGATTTACCAGCATTAGTGTATCCTACAAGAGCAATTATAGGAATATCTGAATCCATCCTATTTTGTCTTTTAGTCTCTCTAATACTTTCTACTTCTTTTAATCTTTTTCTTATTTCATCAACCCTATTTTCAATATGTCGTCTATCTGTTTCTAGTTTTTGTTCACCTGGACCTCTAGTACCTATCCCACCACCAAGCCTTGAAAGTTCTATTCCAAGTCCTTTAAGCCTTGGTAGTCTATATTTCAGCTGAGCAAGCTCTACTTGAAGCTTACCTTCTCTTGTGCTAGCTCTTTTTGCAAATATATCTAATATAAGTGTGGTTCTATCAATTACCTTTACATCTAATACATCTTCTATATTTCTAAGTTGAGCTCCTGATAATTCATCATTAAAAATTACTGTATCTATTTCTAGTTCTTCACAATAAACTGATACCTCTTCAAGCTTTCCCTTTCCTATATAAAGTCTATAATCAACCTTATCTTTATTTTGAATTACAGTTGATATAGGATTTGCATTTGCTGCAATAGCAAGTTCTTTTAATTCTTGCATAGAACTTTCAATATCAAAATCATCTCTTTTATTTAAATTTAATCCTACCAATAAAACTCTTTCTTTCATTTGTTTTTCCACTAAAGCACCTCTATTCTTCTTTATAGTAATAGTATAACAAAAAAACTACAACTTTTATTCAACAACATTTAAAAAATCTTTTTCTGGTACAGATATATAGCTATCTGGAACCTCTCCTACAATAACAGTTTCAGCTATGGGTATCTGAGTTATAACTTTTTCAGTTTCTGTAGCAAGTGGTACTATTATTCTTACATTGGTCTTTATTATAAGTATTACCCTATGAACAGTTTGATTAATACCTGATTCTATAAATTCTGAAGTGAAATCTACAGTAACAGATCCTTGAGGTGTCATTTTCATACTTACTTTTGGACCATATTGAGATAAGAGTTGACTATTTAATGCCAATTTGTCTTATTTCATCTTGAACAGCTAAAGCTATATTTGAAGAAATTTTAGTCATCATCATTGTATTATTCTGTATAGTTCTTAATTTACCCTCATTATCATAATTTAAATTTATTAAATTTTTATATTGTAATTCTTCTCCTATGTTTTCTTTTACAGCATCGTTTATTGCTTGAGTTGCTACCATTCTAGCTTTAACCTGGCTTATAGCTAAAATAGTAGGCCTTATATTTTTATCAATTATTAAAAAACTATAAATAATAAATACTATTAAAATAACTATAATAACATATCTTTTTTTAAAAGTTTTTCTCTTCATATAATCACTCCTATTTTTATTATATGTAGCATATGCGCTTTATTTGCCAAATAATAATTTTGTTATATAATATGTTTTAATGGCAATATTTATAGTATAATTAATAAAATATAAGGTTAAAAAGTTATCTCTTTTTATTTTTTATGATATAATTGTCTTTATATAATAATATTAATTTTTATATGTATATTAGAGGAGGTCCATAAATGTCTAACGAAAAAAATGCCAAAACAGATAAAAATAGAAAGGAACATAAAAAAAGAAATACTGTACTTAAAGTTTTACTAATAGCTTTTCTTTTATTTGTTTTTATCTCTGTTGGTACTGTAGGTGGAATATTGTTTGGTGTAATAAAAGATTCACCAGAAATAAATCCATCACATGATATAAATACACTAAGTGAGAATTCCAAAATATTTGATACAGATGGTACTTTGATTGAAGAAATTCTTACAGAAGAAAAAAGAACCATAGTAAAACTAGAAGAAATGTCACCTTTTGTGCAAGAAGCATTTATTGCAGTAGAGGATGAAAGATTTAGATCTCATTCAGGTATAGATTTAAGGGGTATAGCAAGAGCTATAGTTGTAGATATCAAAACTCGTTCCTTAGATGAAGGAGCATCTACTATAACTCAACAATTAGTAAGAAACCTATATCTTAGTAAAGATAAGGTCTTTACTAGAAAGATAACTGAAATGTATTTAGCTATGAAAATGGAGAGAGAGATATCAAAAGATGATATATTAGAAGCATATTTAAATACAATATATCTTGGTCAAGGAGCATATGGAGTTGAAGCTGCATCTAAAACATATTTTAATAAAGATGCAAAGGATTTAACACTTGCAGAATCCTCTCTTTTAGCAAGTATAACTAAATCACCTAGTCAGTATCAATTATTTAAAAGGATTGAACCAGAAAATATTGAAGATGACAATGTGAATGTAGTAGGAACAATAGAGGTAATTGGTAAACAATATGTTGCAGTATTTAATGAAAACATACTAAATAGACAAAAGACTATTCTTTCCCTCATGAAAGAACAAGGTAAAATTACAAAGGAAGAATATACAGATGCCTTAAGTGAAGATGTAATTTCACTTATTAATCCAGGACAGATGAAAAATCAAAATATAAAAACTTCATATTTTACAGATTATGTGAAAAAACAAGTTACAAAAGATTTAGTTTCAAAAGCAGGCTACACCAAAGAAGAAGCTGAAGAAGCATTATTTATAGGTGGACTTAAAATATATTCTACCATTGATGTAAATATGCAATCAAAGGTTGAAGATATATATAATTCCTTTACAGATAATGTAGCTAACAAATCATGGTTAAGACCAGATTATAGGACAAGTGGAGGAAATATTGTAGATAGCTATGGAAGAATTTCATACTATCAAAAAGAAAACCTATTAGATAGTGAAGGTAATTTATACCTATCAAAAGATTCCTATTCCATAGATGAAAATGGGAATTTAACTATAAAATCACCAAAAATAAAATATACTAATCTAGATGTAGTAGATTATTTCACTAAAGAAAATGGTACAATTTATACTCATATAACAGGCTCATTAAATATAAATAAAGAAAGTTTCACTGTAGATAAAGAAAATAAAAGTTTTACTATAAAAGCAGAATATTATAAAGAGCATAGTGATTTATATCAAGTAAAAGATAATGCACTTCATATATCTAAGGATGTATTTTTTAATGATGAAAAAGGTGCCATTCAACCTCAATCTGCCGTTACAATAATGGATCCTACAACAGGTCATTTAAAAGCAATAGTAGGTGGTAGGGATGATGAAGGACAAATGATATTAAATAGGGCTACAAGTCCAAGGCAGCCTGGTTCTGCTATTAAACCTCTTTCAGTATATACACCAGCTTTAGATAATGGATTTACAGCTGCATCAGTAGTTGATGATGTTCCTTATACTAATAGTAAAGGTTGGAGTCCAACAAACTATTCAGCAAGTGTTTTTTATGGTTTAACTCCAATGAGAAAAGCACTTGAACATTCTTATAACGTATCAGCTGTTAAATTTTTAAACAAGGTAGGAATAAATGCCTCAGTAGATTATTTAGCTAAATTTGGAATCATAAACAAAGATAATCCAGATAATGATACATTTGAAGAAGCAGATAAAGATGAATCACCACTTGCTTTAGGTGGTATGACACGTGGTATATCTACACTTAAAATGACAGCAGCTTACAATGCTTTAGCCAATCAAGGGAATTATATAGAGCCTATAGCATATACAAAAATTGAAAATAATAAGGGTGAAGTTATCCTAGATAATAAACCAAAACAAAATACAGTTGTAAGTCCTCAAGTTGCCTATATTATGACTGATATGCTTGAAACTGTAGTTAAAACTGGTTCAGGGTCCAGAGCAAACTTCCCAAATATGTCTGTAGCAGGTAAAACTGGTACAACAAATGATTCAGCAGATGTTTGGTTTGCAGGATATACTCCTTATTACACTGCAGCTGTATGGATAGGAAATGATAGCCCAGCTATTAAACTTTCAGAATCAAGTAGAATTGCTGCAAGTTTTTGGAGCCAAGTAATGAAATCAGTTCATGAAGGTTTAGACAATAAAAGCTTTAAACGTCCTGAAGGCATAGTTTCAAGACAAGTATGTATTGATTCTGGAAAATTACCTACAGATCTATGTTCTAAGGATCCAAGAGGAAGTAGAGTTAGAACAGAATTGTTTGTAGCAGGCACAGAACCACGCGAAAGATGCGATGTTCATGTATCTGCAAAGATTGATACTTCAACAGGAATGCTTGCAAATGAGTTTTGTCCAGATGATGTAGTCAAAACAGGTGTCTTTATAAAAAGACCTACACCTTATTATCCATCAAAAAATGGTGGTAAAGTACCAAGAGATTATCAATATCAAATGATCAATAAGGTTTGTGATGTTCATACAAAACCATCTAATCCAATAAAAGATTTTATCGATGATATATTAGATAAAGATAAGGATAAAGATAAAGATGATGATAAAGATAAGGACAAAGAACCAGAAACACCAGAAGAAAAGCCTGAAGAGCCTAAAGATCCAAAACCGGAACCTAAACCAGATCCACAGCCTAAACCAGATCCGGATTCTAATAATGGATCCCAAGATAAAAAAGAATAAAAAATCAAAATAAATATTATTAAAGCAAAAAGAAGGCAATTTATCATAAATTGCCTTCTTTTATTTTTTAGTTTTAGGATTAAAAATTACAGCCATAATATATCCAAAAAATATAGCTGCTCCAACTCCACCTGAGGTGGCAGTAATTCCTCCTGTAAATATACCAATAGCACCTGTCTTATCTACAGCTTCTACTGCTCCTTTAGCTAGAGCATAGCCAAAGCCAAGAAGTGGAACGCTTGCACCAGCACCAGCAAATTTTACTAAGGGTTCATATATTCCAACAGCTGTAAGAATCACTCCAGATGTAACAAATGATACTAATATATGAGCAGGAGTTAATTTTGTTCCATCCATGAGTAATTGAGCTATAAAACATATTATTCCTCCTACTAAAAAAGCCTTTATATAATCCATATTATAATTCACCACCCAAATTATTTGAAATAGTAACAGCATGAGCTATACATGGAATGGATTCTCCCTGCTGAGCACTGGTAGTAGAATGTAGTGCTCCTGTTGCAATAAGTAATATTCTATTTATCTCCTTGTTTTCTAATAAATAATGAAGATATCCATTAAAAACTACAGCAGAACATCCACATCCACTTCCTCCTGAATGAGTATCTTGTTTTTTATTATCAAATATTAAAACACCACAATCAGTATGTCTTTTAGAAATATCTAATCCTTCCTTTTTACACATGTCTATTAGTATTTCTGATCCAATCACACCTAGATCTCCTGTAGCTATATAATCATAATCATTAACTTTAAGGCCACTTTCTCTAAAATGAGCTAGAATTGTATCACAAGCAGCTGGTGCCATTGCAGCTCCCATATTGTTTGGATCTATTATACCCTTATCTATTATCTTTCCTGTGGTTACATGACTTATATAGGGTCCATTTCCCTGTGATGATAATATAGAAACTCCTGCTCCTGTAACGGTCCATTGAGAAGTTACTGGTCTTTGGTTTCCAAGTTCAAGTGGAAATCTAAATTGCCTTTCAGCTGTAGAAAAATGACTTGATGCTATACACACAACTTTATCAGCAAAACCTCCATCAACTGCCATAGCTCCAAGTGAAAGAGCCTCACTCATTACAGAACATGCTCCATACAGACCAAAAAATGGAGCACCAATATCTCTTGCAGCAAAGCCTGTAGCTATGATTTGATTTAATAAATCTCCACCAAAGATATATTCAATAATATTTTGCTTTAGTAGCTGTTTGCTTTAAACTCCTGCTAACCTTTATAATTCCATCATCACGTAAAAATCTTCTTATTTCCCCTATTATCATAGGGACAGCATATGTAGAAAATTTTACATTGTAGCTATCATCAAATTTTTGTATAGCTTTTATAAGGCCTATAGAACCAAGTTGAAAAATATCCTCAGAATCATAACCCCTGTTAATAAACTTTTTAACCACACTACGTATAAGTCCCAAATTATGATTAACTAGTATATCTTGTGCTTCTTCATCTCCGGCTTGTGCCTTGTTGATTAATTCAATAGTTTCCTCATGACCTAATAAATCATGGGTTTTAGTTTGTGCATTACAAAATTCCATACTACACTACTCCTCTGAAGATATTTTTTTGAACTCTTTTACCATCTTAATCCTTGTTCCATTATTCTCCTCAGAATATACCTCCAGTCCACTCATGAATGTTTCCATTACAGTAAATCCCATACCAGATCTTTCAAGTTCTGGTCTTGAAGTATAAAAAGGTATCCTAGCCTCTTCAATATCTGGTATACCAACACCAAAATCTTGAATTATTATCTCAAGCACCTGTCCTTCTATACTGCATTCTATAAGTATTTTACCTATCTTATCTTCATATCCATGGATTATTGAATTAGTAACTGCTTCAGATACAGCAGTCTTTATATCTGCAAGCTCTTCTATAGTAGGATCTAATTGAGCTGCAAAAGAAGCTACAACAACTCTTGCAAAAGCTTCATTTTGTGATTTACTAGGTATTTCTAATTTCATCGTATTATCTTTCATTTTCTTTAACACTCCCTTATAAATGTTCTAAAACTTCATCTTCAGTATCATAAACTTCAACTAATTTATATATTCCACTCATTTCAAGTATCTTACTTACTCTTGGATTAACATTAGTAAGAAATAATTTTCCCCCAAGCTCATTAGTTAATTTATACCTTCCCATTATAAGTCCTATTCCTGAGCTATCCATAAAATTAAGCCCCTTGAGATTAATAGATATATTCTTATAACCTACTTGAGAAAATAAAGCATCTATTTTTTCCCTTATCTTTTTAGCATTGTGGTGATCTAGTTCACCATTTACATCTACAAATAGTGTGTTTTTCTTATTAGTAAAATTTATATTCACATTCTTCCCTCCTATTTTTGTTTCTACTCTTAATAATTCTATATAGACCTTTAAAAGTCCTTCAATGAAATTTGACTAGTTTTATATAGTTTTAACTAGTTTTGTAGTATTATGTAGTTATTAAGTTAAATATATATTTTAAAAGTTAATTTACCCTATAAAGTGGTATAAATGTAATTGGAGGTGTATTAGTATGAAAGTTCTTTTTACCTATAAACAAAGAGAAGAAAATATAAAAAAAATAAAAGATTTAGGATATGAAGTAATAATTAAAGATAGGGATAAGGAAGATTTAAAAATAACAGATGATATTTTAGATATAGATGCAATGGTTTGCTATAAACCATTTGAAAAAATAGATATATCTAAATTAAAGAATTTAAAATGGATTCAATTATCAAGCATAGGAATAGATCAAGTACCAATAGAAAAACTTAAAAAAAATGATATTATACTCACAAATAATAGGGGTGGATATAGTATACCTATGGGCGAATTTATAGTGATGAAAATACTAGAAATGCTAAAAAACTCAAAAGAATTCTATATTAAACAAAAGAATAAAAACTGGCAGATGGATACATCACTATTAGAGCTTTTTGGCAAAACAGTAGGCTTTATAGGAACTGGAACAATATCAAAAGAAGCAGCTAAAAGACTTAAAGGATTTGATGTAAATATATTAGGTATGAATACAGATGGTAGGGATGTAGAATATTTTGATAAGTGCTATTCAAATGATGAGATTGATGAAATGCTAAAAATCTCTGATATAGTAGTTGTAGCCATACCATATACAGAAAAAACACATCATCTAATCAATAAAGATAGATTTGATGCAATGAAAGATGAATCATATTTCATAAACGTAGCTAGAGGAAGTATAGTAGATGAGGATGATTTGATTCATGCACTAGAGATAAAAAAAATAAGAAAAGCAGCAATTGATGTTGTAGAAGAAGAACCCTTAGATGAAAAAAGTAAACTTTGGGATTTGGACAATATTATAATAACCCCTCATAACTCTTGGATATCTGAAAATAAAGCTATAAGAACATTTGATACCATATATGAAAATCTTAAAAGATTTAAAAATGATGAAGAACTAAAAAATAAGGTGAATATAAATAGAGGATACTAAAAAAGAATCCACTAGAAAATCTAGTGGATTCTTTTTTATTTTATTCTTCTTTTAATTTTTTGCTAAATAATAAAGTGGTCTTACAGCTATACCCGTTCCACCTTTAGATAAAATACCATTTCCCTTTTTAGCAAAGGCAGTACCAGCTATATCTACATGAATCCAAGGGAGATCTCCATTGAATTCACCAACAAATAATCCAGCTGTAACAGTTCCAGGATTACCAGCTGTATTAGTTAAATCAGCCTCTTCATGTTTTATAAGCTCCTTATATTCATCAAATATAGGCATTCTCCATATTTGTTCACCGCTTAATTTAAAGCTATTATCTAAATCCATGAAGAATTCACTATCATTACTAATAGCAGCAGAAGCCGCATCACCAGTACAATAAATAGCAGCACCTGTAAGAGTTGCTATATCAAGTACCTTATTTACATTTTCTTTAGTAACAATATAATTCATAGCATCAATCAGAGTAAGTCTACCTTCTGCATCAGTATTTCCAATAAAAATAGTTTTTCCACCCATAGAGTTTATTATATCTCCAGGTCTATAACTATTTCCAGCAATCATATTTTCACAAGCTGCAACCACACTAACTACATTTCTTTTAACCTTAGCTTCAGAAATAGCGCACATAGCTCCAATAACGGCAGCAGCACCACCCATATCACTTTTCATAGTTACCATGCCAGAAGTCGGTTTTATAGATAGTCCACCTGAATCATAAGTAAGACCCTTACCAACATATCCTAATATATCTTCATTTTCACTATCTCCCTTATATCTCATAATAATGAATTTAGGTTCTATAGCTGATGCCTTAGCTACAGATAAGTAAGCATCCATTTTTAATTCCTTTATTTCACTTAAACCAAGTACCTCAACCTCAAAACCTTTTTCTTTACCTAATTTTTTAACATCTTCTGAAAGTTTTAGAGGATTCATTATATTAGCAGGTTGATTGACTAAATTCCTTGCAATTATATTTGAATTTGCAAGAATCATAGCTTCTTTTTTTACATCTTCAAAATTACTAGCATTATCAACTAATATATCTAGAGATATTTCTTCTGATTCTTCCTTATCAGTCTTATAATCATCAAATTTATAATCTGACATCATAATAGATTCTACAGCAGCCTTAATATTTATATCATTAATTTCTATATTGTCATTATTAAATATTAGCGCCATATTCTTAATATTTTCTTTTTTTAGAGAACGAAATCCATCAGCTAAGGTATTGAGTAATTTTCTATAAGATATATCATCCTTCTTTCCTAGTCCAACAAGCACAACTTCAACCAATTTATCCCCACTTGAGATAGTCATTTTATAAGTTTTACCAAGCTTTGCTTCAAAACGCTTTGATTTCTTTAATTTATCTAGTGGAATATCTATTCCATCAAGTTCTAATTTGTCTTCATAAACCGGTAGGATCAATCCATCATACTTATTAATTTCTTTTGTTTCAATTAAAGATATTTTCATTTATACAAGTCCCCTTTATAAAATAATTTGCTATCTATTATTATATAACAAATTAATCTAATATTCTAATTCTTTTATCTAGAGATTCAAATTCTTTTTCTCCAGCCTCTTCTTCTTTCTTACCAAAAGGCATTTGTGCAATTAATTTCCAAGATTCATTTATATTCCATTCTTTTTGTATATCGCTTTCAATAAGTTCAGTATAATGTTGAAGTGATGCACCTAAACCTTCTATAGCTAGACCAGTCCATACATTATATTGAAGCATGCCTGATGCTTGAAGTGAATAAGATGGGAAACTATCCTTATATAATGGAAATTGCTCTTGAAGAGATTTAACAGTCTCTTGATCTTCAAAAAATAATATAGTACCATATCCAGACCTGAAAGATTCTATCTTTTCCTTAGTAGGTTCAAATTGACCTTCTGGAACTACCTTTCTTAAAGCATCTTCAGTTATATCCCAAAATTTATTATGGTTTTCATTTAAAAGTAACATCACCCTACCAGTTTGAGAATTAAAAGCTGTAGGTGTATGTTTTACACTTTCCTCTACTATTTCCTTAATCTTTTCATCTGAAACTGTAGAAGAATTACTTATACTATATATACTCCTTCTATTTTTCATTGCATTAAAAAATTCCATTAAAAAAACCTCCTATTATTTGATAATTCTGATCATTAATACAGATTTACCCTAAGTAGGAGGTGATATTCAAATATTACTATAAATTCATTATAGAAAAATCAAAGTAATTAAAGTAGCTAGAAATATACTTGTTATATTTACAAAATCATTATTTATAAGCTTAAAGCCTCTAGATAATCTTCTTATATTTCCATTTGAAATTTTTCTTTCAGTTTCCTTATCATCTTCATCCAGATATATAGCTTGAATGGAAGCACCTAGAATACTATCTATAATAGTACCTAAAAAAAATATAACATAATATAAATCAGTAAATCTCTTTAAAGTTTCTGCAACTATAAGTATAAGAAATACAAAAACAAAATATATAATCATACCAAAAAACCCACTACAAAAGTAGTAGATTTTAAAAATTAAGGTTGCATAACTCCAGCAAAAGCAATCCATGCAAGGACAGATTTTGCAACTAAGCTTAATATAATATATGCTCTCTCGCCATAAATATAATCTTTCCATTTACCCACTTTTTTGTATTGTAAAATCATATTTATAGGGAATAGATTAAAGAATACAAAATATGAACCAGCTAATGCATATACAAACCATGGTACTTCAGAAGGTTCAGCATTACCAAATGCATATAATACTATAACTATCCATGGAACAATTCCTGCAACAGATCCAAATACAAATGGTTTCCAATCTGTCTTTTCCTTATATTGATTAATTTCTTCCATTATAAGTCCAAATAAATTCATAGAAGCATTAGCTACAAACATAAGCATCAATGCCCCGATACCATATACACCAAAAAGCATCGCTATAAGTACAATCATAAGTGATGAACTTAGTGCATATTCATACCATCTAAACCTATTCATTCCCCTTTCTAAATCCCTATTGTAAATCTTGTTTCCCCAAGGGCTTACAATGATAACTAATTTCTTTTTTCATATATATCACTCCAATCTGTTGTGATGAATATACCCTTGGGAGTTAGATTGAAGCAATACTTTGTTTAATATATGTTTAACTTATATGATTTTCTATCCATTTAATAATATCATCATACACTTCTCTTTTATTTATCTCATTTAACATTTCATGTCTACCATCAATATATAATTTCATATTTACATCTTCTATTCCTATATCTTTATATGTGATATATAGATTTTTTGCCATTTTCCCATATCCTCCTACTGGATCCTTATCACCTGAAAATATGAATATAGGTAAAGATTTTGGTATTTTTTCCAATCTCTCATCAATATAAAGTTTAGATAATCCCCCAAAAAAATACTTGAAAAATATAATGGGAAAAATTGTTCCACATAGTGGATCTTCATCATATTTCTTAACCTGTTCTTCATCCCTAGTGAGCCATGAAAATTTTGAATTTGGATGTTCTATCTTTTTATTAAATCCTCCAAAGCTAATTTTATCTATTAAATAATCTTTCTTTTTAGAATTATATATTTTGGACTCAACAATTGATACAAGTTTACCTAGTTTTACATCCATCCCTTTCATTTTAGCAGAGCCTGAAAGTATTAGACCATCTATAGTATATCCATATCTGATTATATATTCTTGAGCAATAAATGAACCAAAACTATGACCTAAGAGTATTATAGGTAGATTAGGATATCTCTTATTTATCATAGTATTAATTATATATCCATCTTCCACTATATTGTTAAAACCATCTTTTCCTATATCACCCAAATCACCTATTCTTTTTGCAGTTTTACCATGTCCTCTGTGATCAGATGCATATACAATATAACCTTCATTGTTCAGATATCTAGCGAATTCTTCATACCTAGCTGCATGTTCTGCCATACCATGAAATATTTGAATAAGTCCCTTGGGACTACTTACTCTATCCCATATATATAGGTGTATTGGAAATCCGTTTTTTCCTTTTATGAATGTACTATTAGCCATGTGAATTCTCCTTTTTGTAATTGATATCTTTTATATATACCAATTATATCACACCAATCCCTCATATCTAAGCCTTGCATCTATTTCTATTTTCTTTTCATTTATTGCATTATAGATACATGTACTTAAATAGGAAATAGGATTTTTAATCTTCACAGTTTTACTTATTTCTTTAAATTTATTTATTGCATATTCTATAGTGAAATGATCTAGCTTTTCTAAGTCTTTTTTTACCATAGATGATGGAATATAGGTATTTCCTATTTTTACCTTAATATTATTTTCTATGTCTAATAAAAGCATCTTTATAGCATGACTTACAGCAGATCTATATGATTCATCTAAATCATCTATATAGCAATTATTAAGTATTCTTTTAAAATCATCATTAAAATTATTAGGATTATTCCTTCTGTCAATTTGTCTTTCTTCTTTTTCTTCTCTTACTACTACTTCTTCCTTTACTATAGTATTAGACTGACTGATAGACTTATTTATATCTTTTGTTGAATTCTTTGTAGAAGTCTCTGGTATTGGTGGGGTAATTTTTACCTCTTGGATTGGTTCATTTTGTTCCTTTGCATTAGGTAATAATCTTTTAAGCTCTTCATAATCAATTGTATACCAAAGGGTCCTGTCCATTTTCATAGTATTATAATTTCCTATTAAAAGTAATTTCATTTCCCTTAATTTCTTAAAAATTCTTTTTACTGTTTCCTTACTCCAAAATGGAAATTCTTCTCTCCATTCTTCTATAGTATTGTATGTCCAATATTTTCCGTCCCTAAAATTATGATTTTTCTTTCTATTAACCTCTAGCCAGTAATTAATTTGCTGAAGTACTATTGTCTCATTTAATCCTAAAACTCTTGCTATATCTCTATTAACTACTATTGGGTTACTGTTAAATAAATTTTGCATAAAATTACCTCCAAATTTTTATATTTACTACTTATATAGAAATTTGGAGGTAAAGTTACTATTGTATTTTTGGTTTTTTGTGTTCGAAAAATTATTTATTTCTAATTAATTTTTCGACTAATTCTTTTTGTCTGATTCTAAGAATATCTGGTGTCCAATTATCATTTTTCTCTAAAAAAATCTTATTAGCATGAAAAGCATCTACTCTTTGTTTTAAATATCTTTCCTTCTTTTCTTTAAATTCTAAGTTGCTCAATTTAGAATTTTTAATTTTACTTATTAATACTAAATTAGCGATCTTATGAGTCCATTTTTCTCTTTCTAAATCATTAAAATCTTTTAACCACTTACTATTTTCTCTAGGATTTTGTGGTAATACATGTTCTACACTTATTCGTTTATATCCTGATAAATGTACAGTATTATCACTCATTAAATATTCTAATTTTAATAGTATATATCTACCAAATCTTCTTTTATATACTTCTCCTTCTATCATCAATCTGAATTGATTCATATCAATATTAAATAAATCATTATTATTAATCAAACTATCAATATTATTCTCATCTGTTTTTTCAATTTGTTTTAATATACGATTCATAGCCTCTATTCTTTTAGTAGGATTTTCTTGACAAATCCAATCACCTGCAAATTTATATTCTAATCTTTTTAAAAACTCGAATAATTTATTCATTTTAAATTTACTATAATAAAAAAGTAAAGGAGGAATCCAATCTTCAGATGGGAGACCTATCTTCATAATTGTAATTAGATTTTTATATTCATTGCTAAGTTTATCGCTTTCAAGTTCTATTATTTGATTATATATATCATCATAATTCATCATTAAATTAATTGTTTCTTTACCTAGTGATATAATATTTTTATTATAAATATTTTTTTCAAACTCTTCTAATAAATTTATCCTAGCCTTTTCTTTTACAAGGATTGTTCTTATAAATGCTAAAAATCTATCAAAATCCTCACCATATTTACCTTCTATTTCTTCCCAGATTCTTGCATATTTTTTTATTTCTTTGTCGCTTGTAATTGCTCCAATATTTTTTGATTTTAATATGTCGGAACTTGTTAATGGAATCCCTCTGTCATTTAAAATTGTGAATAATCTAAATGCATCTTCTGTGTTATCTGTTGATACATAAATAAACAATGCTTTATTTAATAAAAACTCTGCAAAATCTTCTAATCGCTCATTATTTTCTAAAAAATTACGCACTGTTAAAATTGCATTAGCCATATTAGATATAGAAATATTATCCTCATTGATTTTATCACTAATATATTGTTTGTTATTTGTACCATTTTCTTTAACAATATTTTCTTTAATAAAATCTTCTACCCTATCTCTTATATGAAATGTAATTCTTTGTCTAGAAGGGATTTTTAAAAGCTTATTTTCTTCTTGAAAAATTAATTTTTGAAGAGTTCTTTTATAGCTATCATTATCTAAAACATCCCTTAATGATGCAATTATTATAAGAAAAGTAGTAAGACGTTGTTGACCATCTAAAACTTCATATTCATCATAATCTTCATTATCAGTCTTTTTTAAAACTAGTGATCCTAGAAAATATTCATTTTTAGGTTTATTATCAAATGCAAATTTCAAATCATCAAGTAGCTCAGATACGTTATCATTTTGCCACACGTAAGATCTTTGATATTCTGGTACTACAAACCAAAAATCCTGAGAAAAAATCTTTTGAAGCAATTTCTTATCAACACTTATTTTACCACTTCCCACTAATATCACTCCTAATATTTAAATTTTTTATCTTAATTCTACTTTTATATTAAACCTTCTTATCAAATCCTAGTATTACTCTCATACACCATATTATTAAGTTCAGCCCTTATGCCCCTCCAATTTGGCATGAACTTGTCCATATATGCATGAAATCTTTCATTATGGTGTCTTTCTAATAAATGCACCATCTCATGGACTATTATATATTCAAGGCATCTTGGTGTTTTTTTAGATAATTCTAAATTTATCCATATTCTCTTTGCTTCCACATTACAAGTTCCCCATTTTGTTTTCATTCTCTTTACTCTACTTTCATTCACAGAAACTCCAATTATTTTTTCCCATTTATTGATATAGTCTGGTATAGTTTGCTTTAGATGATTTCTATACCATTCATTCATTATTTTCTCCCTTTTTTCTATAGTGCTATTAGACTTTACATACAAATCTATATATTTTTTATTTCTTATTTCTACCCTTTGCTTTTCTTTTGTTTCAATTACATTTAACAAATATCTAGTCCCTGAAAAATAATGACTTTCTCCAGATATAAACTCTCTTTTTGATTGTCTATCCTGTGATAGAAATTTTGATTTTTGTTTTTTTATCCAAGGAAGTTTTGATATTGCAAAGAGTCTTACTGATTCATCATCTAGCTTTTTAGGTACAGCCAGCCTCACCCTACCTTCTGGTGGATGAACTGACAAATGAATATTTTTTATATTTTTTCTTATAAACTCAATATCAATATTTCCTATATTTATATTTTCCAATTAATATTCACCTTGATTCTTTATTATGTCTATAGTAGAGTCTACAAGCTCTTCATCATCTCCTAGATATTCTCTTAAAGTGTTTTTTACATATCTTTCCTTTATTCTATTCCCTCTCCAACCATCTGGAGTGTTGAATTCAAGTTCTGCATTTATTTCTAATACTAAATCCTTATCTTCATTTAAATTATCATATAGAGCCATCTTAGCTTTAGTATTAATTTCTTTAGGATAGGATTTTGAATCTGATGGATTTTTAGCCCTTTTAGTTAAATCTATGATTGTTTTTAAATACTCTTCATAATCTTTCACTTTTTCTTTTCTCTCTCTAATAAGTTCATCTAATAAAATAGACATCTTTTCATAATATTTTGGATTAGTAGGTTTTTCATCCGTTATTAATTTTCTAACATTGTTTTCTATAGTTTCTGCTGTAGCTTCCTTATCTTCCTTTATACCTTCAGGTAATTCATCTAAGGCATCCTTACCTCTTTCAACTATTAATTCTACTAAAGAAAGGTCATCAAATGCTGATATTTTTTTGTGTTCTTTTGCACTTATATATGAATCTATTAAATGTCTCATAGCTGGCTCATAAGATTTCAAATCAATATAATCATTGGCTGCTATCATTACTTCCAATCGAATGTTGTCATAATATTTTACATCTTTTTTTATTGAATCAATTTCACTATCACTATATCCTGCTTCTTTCATTTCATTAGCTATATGTGAATATGCTCTAAGCAGTCCTGCACTATATTTATATAAGGCTTTTCTCTTTTCTTCATTTTCTTTTAGAGCATCTTTATCACTGGTATCTTCTGCGCAGAAATATCTAATATATTCCTTAGATTCTTTAGGTGGTACTACTGGTTCACAAAGTGCCTTTATACTTTCAAGTGCAGTATCCAGCCTTTCACTAGATTTTTCTAACCTATCTTTTAAAAGACCTTCAACATCTTCTTTTTCATATGAGTCAAATGCTTCGGATGTATAGTCTTCTACTGATTTTTCTAAGCTTTTGAATAAATCCATATAGTCGATCACATAGCCATATTCTTTGTCCTCTCCATCTAAACGATTAACCCTACAAATTGCTTGAAATAGACCATGGTCCCTCATAGATTTATCAATATATAGATAAGTGGCTGGTGGAGCATCAAAACCTGTCAAAAGCTTGTCTACTACTATTAGTAATTTCATTTGAGCTGGTGATTCTATAAATTTCTTTTTTACTTCCTCTTCAAACACCTCTGGCTTTTTACCATTTAGCATCTCCTGATATACTTCATATTTCTCTATATTTTCAGTATCTTCTTCTCCTGTAGATTCACCTTTTATATCAGATATATGAGGATTATATGAGGTAATGATAGCGCATTTTTTAAAACCTTCTCCTTGAAATATTTCATAGTATTTACAGGCTTCATAGATACTTCCAGCGACTAAAATAGCATTACCCTTGCCACTTTCTAATCTATCTTTGGTGCTCATATCATGAATTATGTCATTTACAATTATCATAAGTCTTGATTTGGAGCTTAGTACTTTTTGTAGAGTGCCCCATCTTTGCTTTAATTTGATTTTAGTATGGTCTGTAAGTCCTCTTGTTTTAGCTTCAAACCATTCATCTATCTTTTCTTGAGAATTTATATCTTGTTCTACATCCCTTGCTTCATATTGTAAATCTAGTACAACTTCATCCTTTACTGCTTCATCAAATTTATAGGTATGAATATATGATCCAAATACTTCTATACTTTTTTGTTTGTCTTTTTTAAGAAGTGGAGTACCAGTAAAACCTATAAATAATGAATCTGGTAGAATGGTTTTCATAGCTTCATGTAACTTACCTGATTGAGTCCTATGACATTCATCTACAAATACATAGATATTACCCTTTGCTTTGAAATCCTTGGGTAGTGAATTATTAAGTTCCTCTATATACTTATTGTAATCAGATTCTTTGACCTCTCCACTTTTTTTACCAAATTTATGAATTAAAGAATTTATAAGAAGTGGAGTCGTAGAGTTTAGCTTTTCTATTAAATCTGAACCACTTTTAGTCCTGTAGATACTTTCATCTACACCCTTAAAAACCTTCTCAATTTGAGAGTCTAGCTCTTCCCTATCAGTTATAATTAATATTCTTGAATCCGCTATATTTTCCCTAATCCATTTGGCAAGCCATACCATAGTGAGACTTTTTCCACTTCCTTGAGTATGCCAAATTATACCACCTTCTCTTTTTTTGATTCTTTTAGTAGCTGCATTTACTCCAAAATATTGATTTGGTCTACAAATCTTCTTGATACCACTATCAAACACTATAAAGTCATGAATAATTTCTAAAAATCTTTCCTTGTGACATAATTTTATTATTTGTTTATCTAATAACTCTTTTACTTCACCAGATATTATTTTTACTTCTTCAGATAAGGGATCATTTGCCTTGTCATCTTCTTTCCAGTTTAAATAATATTTTTCACTAGTTTCAATAGTTCCATATCTAAGACCTGCTGTATCATTTCCTGCCATGACTAATTGCATAGTATTATAAAAAGGTTTTATAAATTCTTTCTTCTGATTATCTAAGTTTTGTCTTATGCCTTCTGAAATTGATACAATAGATCTTTTAAGTTCTATAACTCCAAGGGCTATTCCATTTACATATAGGACGATATCTGGTCTTTTAGTATTTTCTCCTTTTACAGTGACTTCTTCTGCAATATAGAAATCGTTGTTTAGAGGGTTTTGCCAATCTATAAACATAACAGTCTCATTGTTTTCACTAAAATCTTCTTTTACCTGAACACCATATCTAAGTAATGTATATACTTCCTTGTTTATATCATATAAACTTTCAATATTATTAGTAGATATTTCTATGAATTTTGAAGTAGCACGATTTATAAGAGTATCACTATAGTTTTGTTCTTTTAAATAATTTCTCAAAAGTTCTTCTTTAATGTTTGAATTGTTTTCCCTATCTTCAAAATTACCAAGATAATTATAGTTTAGCTTGTCAGTAAAAACATTTACTACTCTATTTTGAGTTTGTCTTTCTCTTTGACCTACTTTACTCATATCAATCTAATCCTCCCTGTAAGAAGTTCTTGCATCATGCCTTTTTTAATAGTTTTATATTTTTCTAGTTTTTGTTGTTGTAGTTCTATTTCTGAGTCCATGTCAGATAGTATTTGAGCTATAGCTTTTTGTTCTTTTATGTCTTTAGGTGTTTTTATATTCAATAATTTTAGTGATTCAAAATTCAAAGCAGCCATTGTAGTTGAGCTAGATAATTGTGCAATTTCTTTTTTCATGTAAGTCAAGAGATAATAAAAAAATTTATTATATATTACTATTTTAGGATTTAAATGAAATAAATTATTAGCTATAACTCCTTCAAAATCATATCCAACAATTCCAGGTTCACCATATCTAATCATAAACAAATCATCATTTGATACATGATGTTCAAGTCCTGGATCTTTAATATATCTAGGCAACTCATCATTTTTTGTTAAATCTACTATTCTTATAAACCTTACTAAACCTTCTTCTTTTAATACTCTCTGCTTTAATACAGAGCATTGAACCCCTTGTTTAAAATTAAATAATTTTTCTAAATTTTTAGTTATCCACTCAGCACTAAATCCATCTAATCTTTTCTTTCCTGTAAGTAACTCTTGAATTGTTCCTTGTTTCATTTTTTTCTTTTTATCTATTAATTTTTGAGTTGATTCAATTAAATCATCCATATCACTTAAGACTGTAGCAATAGCTTTTTGTTCTTTTAGTGGGGGTAATAATATTGGAGTTTCTCTTATTGTTTTAAGAGATAAGTTTCTTATAGTAGTTCCAGTTAGTTTATTTTCATAAAATTTGTTAATAGATTCCATTTGTAATTGATAAAAAATATATTTTTTATTTGCACCTTTATTTATATTTATATAACTAGCACTCTTTCCCAAAATAATTTTTTCATTATTATAGAAAGCTAAATTTCCTATTGTACCATTTATTGACATTAAAATTGTATTATTATTTAAATTTTTCTTATGCTTTTCATATTCAATTTTATTTATACATTTTGTCTCTTTAAAAATTTTTATTTTTCCATTGATTAAATTATTTCCATTTATAAAATAAGTCTCAGAATTAGATACATACTTAGGAGTAGTATGTATTCCGTCTCCTATCAAATTAGATATTTCAATAAGATTTACTACTTCCCAATCCTCAGGTATAACTCCGACCTCTGTCTTCTTATATCCATCTCTAATTTTCATCTCTTCTACCATGAAAATCCCATCCTCTTTAAATGTCCTTCTACCTTACTTTCTAATTCTTTTATCTCTTCTTCTATTTGAGGTAATGGCTCGTCATATCTTTCTGCTAGTTCTTTTATCCTTGTTGTTAATCTGTGAGATATTCTTTCTAATTCTCCATTTACTTCTTTAGTTATTGTTGGAACCCATTTATAATCTATTACGAGTCCCTTTATTTGATCTTCACTTAGTTCTTTATATTTATTATCTACTTTTTTATTTAATTCTTTCTCTAACTTTTTGATTTCTTTGTTAGCTTTTGATTCATTATCTACTAATTTTAAATAATTATTTAATACTTCATATTCTTCTTTGTAGTCTTCATTATCTTTGGTTTCTTTTATTTTGCTCTTTAAATTTCCCTTTGTAATGTTTCCTTTGTCGTTTTTTATTTCTTCAAGTATTCCTTCTTCTTCACTATGTTCTTCTTCATATTCTTCTTTTTCTCTTGATATTTCATCTTTTTCTACTTCTTTTGCTTCTATATATTCCTTTTCTTCAATGAAATATTTATCTATTATTAATTCTTGGGGTACCAAATCTTTATCTGCTATCCAGCCATTTTCAACTATCATATAAGTATCATCTTTCATAGTATCTAGCCAATAGTTCATTAGATATTGGTATATGTCATATTTATCTATAAGTATTCTGCCATCAAATTTTTCTAATATATCTTCTGATATTATTTCAATTATTTCCTTTGGGTTTGATCCTGTCTTTATATTTCTAAACATTTCCCTATATTTATTAGACCAATTATTTATAATAGTATTTATTTCTTGCCTGTAGTTTATAAATTCTTCATCATTAAATATAGTTTCCTTTATATTTTCTTTTTCTACATTTAATTTGCTATATCCTTCTTTTTCACTATTAGAAAAAAGTGTATTTCTTGATTTTGGATATACCTCCCAATATTTTTCTAACTCATCTATATCTCTATTTGGTATTCCCCCACTTAGATGAGCTCTTATATCTTGGATGTCTTCCTCTTCAGTGTTATCAATATATCTTGGGATGTTTAGATTATATTCATTTTCTTTGATTTCATCTATTGGTATCATTCTAGAATATTTAGGTATTTCAGTTTTATTATTAAATACGTCTACTATTTTATGAATATCTTGTTCTCTTAATCTATTTTTATTTCCATCTTTGATAAAACCTTTACTTGCATCTATCATAAATATACCTTTTCTTACAGAAGCATTTGCCTTATCAATTACTATGATTGCTGCAGGTATTCCTGTACCATAAAATAGGTTAGCAGGGAGACCTATTATACCTTTTATATATCCTCTTTTTATTATATTTTCCCTTATAGTAGCTTCTGCATTTCCTCTAAATAATACTCCATGAGGAAGTATTATGGCACCTTTTCCTTTGTTACTTTTTAAAGATTTTATTAGGTGAAGTAAAAATGCATAGTCACCATTTTTAGCTGGTGGAAGTCCATATCCATCAAATCTTTTGTATAAATCATTTGCTGGGTCAAAGCCATTGCTCCAACTCTTTGTAGAAAAAGGCGGATTTGCTACTGCAAAATCAAATGTTTTAAGTTTACCTTCTTTATCTCTGAATTCAGGTGAAGATAAGGTATCTCCTTGACGAATATCTGATAGTTCATTGTTATGTAATATCATATTCATCTTTGCAAGTGCTACTGTTGCTACATCTTTTTCTTGACCATATAGGGTAAGACCGTTTCCTGATTCATCTGCTACCTTAAGTAGTAGGGAACCACTGCCTGCTGTAGGGTCATATACTGTTTGAGATTGTTTTTCTATACTTTCAACCCCTATTACCTGGGCCATTATTCTTGATACCTCTGCCGGGGTATAGAACTGTCCCTTACTCTTTCCTGATTCAGTTGCAAAATGCTTCATGAGATATTCATAAGCATCACCTAAAATATCATCGCCTTCTGCTGTATTACTACCAAAGTTCAATTTTTCATCTTCAAATATGGCTATTAGATTAGACAACCTATCTACCATTTCTTTTCCTTTTCCAAGCTTATCAGAATCATTGAAGTCTGCTACTGTTATAACCCCTACTAAATCATTTTCATCTGCCATTTTTCTAATAATCTTATTAGTCTTGTCTCCTATTTCTTTATCACCCTTTAATTCCATAAGGTCTTTGAAGCTTCCACCTTCAGGCACATAAATAAGGGCATCTTTTTTACCATAGTATTTATCTGTTACATATCTCATAAATAAAAGTATTAGTATATAGTTTTTATATTGAGAGGCATCCATGCCTCCCCTTAATTCATCACAACTTTTCCATAGTTTGTTATATAATTCACTCTTTTTTATAGCCATTTTGTCAATTCCTCCATTGTTGTAAATTAATTATATATATATAATTATTATATATATCTTTAGCTATTTTAGCAATTTTCTAAACTTAATTAATAAGTATAATGAGATTTAATATAAAAAAACATAGGTAAAATAATCAATTATTTTACCTATGTTTTAGAAAAAATGTACTTCTAGTTTTTACATCCATTTTTGTTACAAGTGATTCTTTGATGAGAGTTTACCCAATGACTCGATTGATCTTTAGTATCAATACCACATCCAGTCTTTCCACCTTTATTTCCACTATGAATAACACCAGTTGGAATATGCTTTACAGCCATAATATCCCTCCTTTCATATTTTTTTAATAATACTAGTAATTATTACTATAAAAACATATGAAAAATAATATTTATTGAATCATATAATTATTTCCTACTTAACTCCAACTTTTTCTTCTCTTTTGCTTTCCTTCTCACCATACATACCCTTATTCCTAAAATAATGAACCATCAACAATCCTCCAAATACAAGACTAAGCACTGACCATATTGCAAGGTCTGCATATGAACCTATATTTGTTATACCTATTAATCCGCCTAATACATAAAAAACTATAGCTGTTATAAGTATGCCTTTTTTATCTTTTGAAATCATTGCAAGTATTCCACCTATGAGCATTGATATAGCTAAAAGAAAACCTGCACTGCCACTTATCTCACCTTGACCTTCCATAGCGTTTCCTAATCCAACTACACATGATTGAAGCATTATTATCATAAATAGTACTAATGATATGATACCTATAACTTTTTTCACTATGAACATCTCCTCATTTATTAGTTATATCTATTATTTCAAATGAGGAGTCCATTTGTAAGGACAGTAAAAATTGCTAATCAAATACTTTTTCTACATATTTTATGTATTCGTGATATTCTTCATATTTATCTAGGATTTTAAAACTTTCTATAAGTGAGCTATAGTACCACTTGTGTTCCTCTTTATCTTTCATATTAAATCTCTTCCAAAAATTTTCTCCCATATCTTCTCTACAATAATCTCTATATAATGATTTAATATTTGCTAATTTATCTGCTAAAGCCACTATTAATATATCTTCGTCTTTTTCATTTTTCAAATAATTTATTGTATGACCTTTTCTTTCCTTCCAAGATTTTGTCTTATCTTCACTTTGTGCACTTACTAACTCAGCTATTCTCCCATTAAACATTTCTTCTAATGTTTCAATGTTTACTTGTGAATCTTCAACTACATCATGTAAAAGTGCTGCACATATTATGTTTTCATCATACTTGATATGACTAGCTATTGTAGCGACTTCCATTGGATGCATTATATAAGGTATTTCCTTACCCTTTCTCTTTTGATTTGAATGGGCTATGGTTGCAAACATTATAGCCTTGTCTATTAATGAATTAGTCAATATATTCCCTCCAATATAATAATATTTAAAATCCTATTATATTATATCATGAAAATATTTTGAAAATTCAATAGATATATAGAGGATTATTTAAAACTATAGCGAATAATATAAAATAGAGGAGGAATTTATATGAATGAAACCTTAGAAGTATTAAATAATAGAATGTCCCTTAGAAGGTACAAGGAAAAAGAAATTACTGATGAAGATTTAGAGAGGATTCTTCATTCTACTATGAGGGCTCCTAGTGCGGGTAATATGATGCTCTATTCTATACTGGTTATAAAGGATAAGGAAAAAATCAAAAAACTTAGTGAAACCTGTGATAATCAACCCTTCATAGCTAAGGCTCCATTAGTGCTGCTTTTTCTTGCTGATATGGAAAGATGGACTGATTATTTAAAGCACTGCGATATTGAAGAGTATTGTAAGGAAAATGATATGGACTATAAGGGTCCAAATAATGCAGATCTTTTCTTGTCTATATCAGATACTATGATTGCTGCTCAAAATGCTGTAATTGCTGCTGAATCACTTGGTATTGGTTCATGTTATGTTGGAGATATTATGGAGAATTATGAAGTTCATAAGGAAATGTTTGATTTACCTGATAAGGTTTTTCCTATAGGGATGTTGACACTTGGTTATTATCCTGATGATATGAAAAGAAGAAAGACTTCTAGATTTGATGAGAAATATATTGTGTTTAATGAAAAGTATAAAAAGTTATCAAAAGAAGATTTTGATCATATGTTTAAACATTTGAATGATAAAATCAATCCTAATAATAAGGCCCATGCAAAAAATTATGGTCAATTAATTTATTCAAGAAAATTTGGTGCTCCTTTTTTTAAAGAAATGGAGAGGTCTGTAAATGTGATACTGGATCATTGGAATAGATGATAAGATTTAAAAACCCAACTCCTAATTTTTAGGGTTGGGTTTTTATCCTAACTGTACTTATTTCTCAATTTTTCTAATCTTAGTTATATCTACTCTTTTAGGAACTGAATCTAAATTTTCATCTCTTATTTTTACTTGATCAATTGGTATATCTTTTTCTTCTGATATCATTTTTTTTACTCTTGGTCTACAAAATCTACCTTGACAATTTCCCATACCTGCTCTTGTTCTTCGTTTTATAGCATCTATCGACTTAATGGGAATATTTCTATTCATTGCATCAATTATTTCATATTCTGTTACCTTTTCACATCTACATATTATATTTTTCTTTGGGTCTTTATGATCAATTTCTCCTTCAAAGCCCTCTTTATTTTTTATTATAGATTTCCTATAAGGATTAAAGTCTTTATCTTTTTTTAATTTTAAACCTATTTCTTTCAATATATCTACAACCATTAATCCTATAGCTGGGGAGGATGTTAGTCCCGGTGAATCAATTCCTGCAACATTTATAAATCTCTTTATATTACTTTCTTCTATTATAAAATCTCCTGTATTACTTCTTGCCCTTATTCCTGAGAATGTAGTTAAAGCTCTTTTTATATTAAAGTCAGGTATGGATTTTCTGGCGCTGACAACTATTTCATTTAAAGACTCCAAGGTAGTATCTACATTCCACCTGTCTCTTATATCTTCTGCATCTGGTCCTATCATAAAATTACCATGGAAGGTAGTTGTGACTAATACTCCCTTTCCTTTATTAGTTGGAGTCTGGAATATAACAGTATTTACTAGATTTCCTTGATCTTTTCCTAGTAATATATATTGTCCCTTACGAGGTAATATTTTAAAGCTATTGTCTCCTACCATATTAGCTATATTATCACTATAAATACCTGCTGCATTTATAATATATTTTGTATGGATTTCTTTATCCTTAGTTTTCAATATGAAGTAATCTTCTTTTTTTATGATATTTGTTATTTCTGTGTTTAATTTAAGATTTACTCCATTTTCAATAGCATTTTCTACTAGGGCTATTGTCATTTCATAAGGAGATGTAACTCCTACACTTTTACAATAAAATCCGCTCTTTACTTTTTCACTGATATTGGGTTCTATTTTTTTTATTTCATCGAAGGATATTATACTAATGTCATCTTCATCATGACCTACTTTAATTGCATTTTCATAAATTCTTTCTAAGTTTTTTTCATCTTCTTCATCAAATGCTACTACTAATCCTCCTGTTTTTCTATATCCAAAATTAAGTTCTTTGTCTAATTCTTCAAACATTCTATTGCCTTTTATACATAGTTCTCCTTTTAATGTGCCATGCTCACTTACATAGCCTCCATGAACTATACCACTATTTCCTTTTGAAGCTCCTAAAGAAACATCGCCTTCTTTTTCTATTAAGGAAATATTCAAATCATATTTTGATAATTCTCTTGCAATAGATCCACCTATTACTCCAGCACCTATTATGCTAATATCATACATAAAATTCACCTTCTATCTATTAATCCTACATATTATATAGGTCTTTAAATATCTTTTTACCTGCTGAGCTTTTAAATATATTGGTATAAATATTCTTTTTTTCTTCCTTAGATAAGTCATTCTCATAAACATTTACTAGAAAGTCAGCTTCTACTAATATCTGATGGTCTATTTTTTCGATATTGTCATAAGTATGATGATTTGCTATTAAAAAATCTACCCTATCTATTAGTTCAGCTCTATATCTCATTCCTTCAAGTATCTTCCTTGCTTCAGGTGGTCCTTCTATCTCTTGATAGTTTCCAGCAGAACTCTTATATTTTTCCAAGCTATTTTTAATTCCTATATCATGCATTAGTGCTGCTATTTCAATGATTTCTTTTGTATCTTCATCTACATTTTCTATTTCAGAAATGGTTTTTGCAAATCCATATACTTTTAGAAAATGGTTTACTTGCTGTAGATCTTGACTATAGTAGTCAATCATTTTATTTATTACTTGTCCTATTTTAGCCATTAATTCTCCTCCAATAATCAATTATATTAATATAATTATATCATACGAGTCTCTCATATTTCTTTTAATTTATTACATAAAAAAACTCCAAATTTCTTTTTGATATTTATAGAAATTTGGAGATAAAGTTACTATTCTTTTTTTTCTTCTTCTTTATTTTTATTAACCAATGCTTTATCATGAACTTCTGTATTAATAGCTTCGTTGATAACATGACCCCTTCTTACTTCTTTAACTCTCTTATAGACTATTTTTTCTACTTCGTATTCCTGTTTTAGTCCTTCATTTAAGGAATAAATCATCATCAAGAGAATAATTGCAAAGGGCAAGCCTGTAATGACTGAGGCTGTTTGTAGGGCTGTTAACCCACCACCAATAAGTAAGGTAGCAGCAACTACTCCTTCCATTACTGCCCAAAATACTCTTTGAGGTATAGGTGAATCTAGTTTTCCTCCTGATGTTAAATGATCTACTACAAGTGAACCTGAATCAGAAGATGTAACAAAGAAAACTGTCACAAGGATGATACCTACTACTGATAAAATACTACTAAGTGGTAGTGAATCCACCATAGCAAAAAGTGCAAGTGAAGTATCTGCGCCTATTATTGATGTAATGTCTGAAAGTCCATTAATTTCTTGAAATATTGCCGTTCCTCCAAATACTGACATCCAAAATAAGGATAATAATGATGGAAATAGCATAACTCCTAGAATAAATTCTTTTACAGTTCTTCCCTTTGATATTCTTGCTATAAACATGCCAACAAAAGGAGACCAAGAAATCCACCAAGCCCAGTAGAATATTGTCCATCCTCCCTGCCAATTACTATCAGCGAAGGTCTCTGTCCATGAACTCATTTCCATAAAGTTAGACATAAAATAACCCATATTTTGTGTAAAGCCACTCAGTATGTATACAGTTGGTCCAACCAATAAAATAAAGATCAAAAATATTCCAGCAAGAACCATATTGATCTCACTAAGTCGCTTAACTCCTCCATCAAGTCCTAATACTACTGAGATTGTAGCTAAGGCTGTAATTCCTATAATTAATCCAACTTGAATTGGTACACTAATTGAAACACCAAACAAGTGGTTTAGACCTGCATTTATTTGTGATACTCCAAGACCTAGTGATGTTGCTAATCCTGTTAAGGTTGCTAGTACAGATAATATATCAATTAGGTTACCCCAAAATCCATAAATTTTGTTTCCAATGATTGGATAAAAAACTGAACGTATGGTAAGAGGTAGCCCTCTATTATATGCAAAAAATGCTAGTGCTAATCCTACTAGTGAATAAATAGCCCAAGGATGTATTCCCCAATGGAAAAATGTGGTAGCCATCGCTGCTTGTACGGCTTGTGGACTATTAGCTGGTAGGTCTCCAAAAAGTGGTGATGGACTGTTTAAATGTGATATTGGTTCTGCAACACTCCAAAATAATAAGCCAATTCCCATTCCTGCACTTAGAAGCATTGCATACCAGCCAAACTTAGTGAATTCTGGTTTAGCTTCTGCCCCACCAATTTTTAAATTCCCATATTTTCCAAATGCAAAAACAATTGCTGCAATTACAAAAATATTTGCTGATAAAATTAAAAACCATCCTGCATTATTAGTAATTCCATTTAAAGTAGCATTAAAAACATCTTCAGCCCTACTTGGAAACATAAGTGTTAATGAAATAAAAATAGCTAAAAATATTACAGAGAAAACAGTTACTTGGGGATGTATATCAAAACCATATCCTTCCCAATTATTTTCTCCTGGTTCCTGTTTTTTTGATTCATCAAATAAAGATACTGTTGGACGAATCTGTAAACCTTTAAATGGTTTACGATTTTTTATAGCTTTTCGCCTTGCTTCTTTTTCTGCTTTTTTTAACTTCTTTGCTAAATTTTTTTGTGCTTCTATTTCTTCTTTTTTTTCATTCTTCATAGAATTCCTCACTTTCTTTAGTAATTTTGGTTTTGCATATCATTATACATTATTCTAATTATATATCCAAGGGAATTTTGTATGTTTCTCTGATTTTTATACGAATTATATAATATTTTGGCAATAATATATATTATTGCCAAAATATTATATATTTTATCATTAAAACAATTTTAATTGAGTACCTCTTATATAATTTACCATATTCTTATATTCGGCTTATCCTAATTCTTCAGAATGTGGTTCTACTAATCCTATATACTCCCACGTTTTTCCCTTATCTTCTGATTTTAATTTTGCTTTTATTCTTCCTCCTAGATAATCCCCTTGAGAGCCTTGATTTACTAAAAGAAATAGCTCTCCATTTTCTTCATATGGGATTTCTGGTTGGATAAAAGGCTCAAAGCTTGCATCCATCCACTGTTTTTCTATAGTTGGTAATATTATAGGTTCAAATGTGCTTCCTCCATCTTCGGTCCTATAAAAGTTGGTTTCTGCTCCTTCTATTCCTGGATAAGATATGAATCCTATATTTTCATCTATAAAGCCTGCTGATTGTATTAGCCAAGTACTAGGTCCAAACCCTATTTCTTTAAAGCTATGACCTCCATCAGTGCTCTTATATATGACTTGTACTTCTTGAGACATTGTTCTTCCAGCACTTGCTACTACATATCCTATATCATCTGTTGGAAAGCTTAAAAACTTCACTCTATTGCTATCTATTTTTTCATCTATTATAGTAGTTTCAAAAGTTTTTCCCATATCTTCTGAATAAGTAATCATGAGGGGATTTTCCCTATTGCCACCATATACAAAGGCTGTTTTTTCAGGACTTACTATATAGCTACCTTCTTGTAATTGGTTATAGTAATCATTACCATCTCCAGTTTCTACTAATGTTTCTAGTGAAATTGGAAGCTCTATCCAATTAGTTCCTCCATCATAACTTACATAGCAAGTTTGATCTTCTATTTTATAGGTATATTGCTTCTTTCCATAGGGAATTTCAGTTACGTGTTCATTTTCATATTCGTCTCTTTCTTTTTCTCCACTTGCTTGATATTTTTCTAAATCATATCCTGCAGGTCTTTGAATCTTTTTTACTGTAAAAATAGTTTCTTCATCTAACTCTTCTTCTTCAAACCATAAAACCCATTGAATAGAAATTTTATTAT
This sequence comes from Senegalia sp. (in: firmicutes), assembly GCF_052088025.1. Classification (NCBI taxonomy): domain Bacteria; kingdom Bacillati; phylum Bacillota; class Clostridia; order Eubacteriales; family Clostridiaceae; genus Senegalia; species Senegalia sp. (in: firmicutes). The sequence continues at coordinate 53,070 of NZ_JBQCYD010000004.1, forward strand.
TCTTTATAATGCCATTTAAATTATAATCTATCTCTTCATCTATTTGTTCAGGTTCGATTAAAAAGTTTATTTGAATTATATTTTCTTCTTTAACTTCAATACTATCAATAGCATAGCTATTTATCTTTTTATTTCTAGCTACAAATTTTCTTTGGTATTGACTTATATATTTATCTAGCCATTCTTCCCCTACTTTTCTTATATTACTTGTATCAGACTCAACTGAAAATCCTTCTGGAGCTTTAAATACTAATTTACTTTGTTGATATTTATAATATCCAAAATAGGAAAGAATTAGAATTAAAATTACTGCTGATATTATTAAAATTTTGGATTTTGTATCTTTAAGTTTCATAATTTGTTCTCCTAACTATATATAATTTTACATAATATAATTATATCATAGCAATACTTAATATCTAAATTTAAAAATATATAAAAAACCCCTAGAATATTTTACTTTATTCTAAGGGTTAAAATGCAATTATATTTTTTGTGTTTGATACTTAAAATCTTTAGATGCTTTATTTAAAATTAAAAGCATTGTTATAAGTCCAATTGTTAGAGAAATATGTCCAAGTCCAGCTATTCCACTAAAAGCTTTATTCAAGCTGCTACTAACATTTGATTCTAATACTTGTGTAATACCTCTTACTAAAAACATTACTATAGTTGTCATAAGCCCTACATTATAAAAGATATTAAAAATCTTAAATCCTTTAAAAGTACTCATTTGAAACTTATCTTCAAATAAAGCAAGGATTAGAAAAAACATCATACCTAAAATCAAAGTGTGGACATGTATGAATGCTAAAGGTGTGCCTCCTTCTACTCCATTAAATTTAGTGAATTCTCTATAGAAAACACCTGATGCAAGACCAATTATAGCGTAATAAATTGCAATTTTTATATAACGATTCATCAATTTATACCTCCTATTTAATATATAAAATTATATTATATTCATTCCCACCAACATCCCTAATATAAAAGAAATTAACCAAATAAGCCAAACTACTATACTGAACTTGTGGAAATTTTTCTTTGCCTTTTCATCACCTTTTACATATACTAAAACAGCCCATATTAGATGTATTAACATTAGAGTAACAGCAAGTCCTCCTGTGACCTGATGAATTCCTAGCTTACTTCCACCTCCATCTTGTGCTATCTGTCTCATCAAAATAGTTCCGGTAGTATCTAGTATCAATCCTATTAAAAAGCTAATTAAATGTTTTACTTTTATAGTGCCTGATAACTTCTCACCCCATACACCAAATGTATAAAATATTAGGGCTAAAACCATTGCTATACTTGCTATTATTAAAGTACTATCCATATTCATTCTCCTAACATACTATGTTTAGAAGTAATTTTTACTAAGGCTTCTAAGCACAGTTCTTATTTTTTACTTAGCATTTAACACATTAATGAACATTGTTCATCGTTGTTCAAATTAAAAATCATACTTAGGTGTATGATTCAATTTGACATTATTTTTTTTAGAAGTTCAATAAAAAATTTCATATCTTCTTTTTCTTTTTTAAGCATAATTAACATATTCTGAAATATAAACTCCGACATATTTTCTTTTGAAATAGTTTGCGACCATGGATACTTTTGTAATTCCTTATCCATATCTATTAATAATCTTATTTTATCGTACATTTTTTGAAAATATTCATCTTCTTTTTGTCTTCCCATTAATTTTTCGTGAGTTTTTAAAAGAGCTAATTGTTCAAGCCAATTCTGTTTAAACTTATGAAGATATTCATATAAAATACTATAAACCTTTTCTAGATTCTCATAAAAATCATTATCTCTTAAACTTCTCCAATCAACATCATTGAAAACCCCTTGCCAAAAGTCTTCTATAACAGATATCAGTAATTCACTCTTTGAAGGAAAATAATTATATACTGTTCCTATAGCAACTCCACTTTTTTTTGCTACACTGCGTATATTTATTTTATTCATACCTTCATTTAGAGCAATCTCTTTAGCTTTGGATAAGATAATTTCTTTATGGTTTCTATTAGAGTTTTCCACTTTTAATATTCCTCCTGAACATTGTTCATCTTATTATATATTATTTATTTTTCATTGTCAAAATATTTTTATACTATTAAGGTAATATCCAACCGAACATTACTTATATTTCTCTACATTTCATATAAAAAAGCATATAAATTTCTTTAATAGTTAAAAAGAAATTTATATGCTTTTAATTTTATTTTATACTTTACTTGTTAATATAGAATCAAATTCATCTTGTATTTCTTTTGATGGTTCTTTTCCCATTAGACTTACTACAACTATTACTATACATGCTAATAGAAATGCTGGTACCATTTCATATAATTCAAATATGCCACCTGACAAGTTACCCCAAATAAATACTGTAACTCCTCCTACTATCATACCTGCTGCTGCACTCATCCTTGTCATTCTCTTCCAAAATAATGAGAATAAAACTACAGGTCCAAATGCTGATCCAAATCCAGCCCATGCATTTGCTACTATATCAAGTACAGAACTATCTGGGTTTAATGCAATAATGTATGCAATTATAGCTATGGCTAAAACTGTAAATCTACTTACCATTAAAAGTTGTTTTTGTGTTGCTTTTTTATTGATAAGTGGTTTATATAGGTCTTCAGAAAAAGCTGATGCAGTAACTAGTAGTTGTGAATCTGCAGTGCTCATAATTGCTGCTAATACAGCAGCTAAAAATAGTCCTGCTATTATTGATGGAAGCAATGTATCTATTAAAACCATAAATACCTCTTCAGAATCACCAAGCATTTCCGGTATAACTACTCTTCCTACCATACCTACAACTATAGCAGCTATTAAACTTACAGTAACCCAAGTCATAGCAATTCTTTTTGATTTTTTAATTTGAGATGAAGATTTTATTGCCATGAAACGAACTAAGATATGAGGTTGTCCAAAATATCCAAAACACCAAGCAAATGATGATAAAATAGCAAGCAAGCCCATTTTACTTCCATCTAGATTTGTAAGGGGATTTAAAAGTTCAGTGTTAAATCCACTAATTGTATCTAATGTAGCTGTGGGTCCTCCGTTTGTAACAATTGCAATAACTGGTACTGTCACAACGGCTATAAACATTATTATTCCTTGAATAAAATCTGTTGTACTTACTGCCATAAATCCACCTAGAAATGTATATGATACAATCACTATAGCTCCTATTGTAAGTGCAAATGTATAATCTAATCCAAATACAGTTGAAAAAAGTTTTCCTCCTGCTACAAATCCAGATGCTGTATAAATAGAAAAATAAAATACTATAATTATAGATGATACTATTCTAAGTATATTATTTTTATCTCTAAACCTATTTCCAAAATAAGATGATAGAGTAAGTGAGTTTCCTGCTACTTCAGTATATTTTCTAAGTCTTGTTGCGACGAATTGCCAATTTAAAAATGTACCTATACCAAGTCCTAATGCTATCCATACAGAACCTAGTCCTGTAAGATATGCTGCTCCTGGAAGTCCCATGAGTAGCCAACCACTCATATCGGATGCTTGTGCACTAAGTGCTGTTACCCAACTTCCAAGCCCACGTCCTCCTAGTACATAATCAGAAATATCTGTTGTTTTCTTATAATAATAAATCCCTATTCCGAGCATAACTCCTAAGTATAATATAAATGCTACTAATATTGCCAAATTACCTTCTAACATAAATTCTCTCCTTTAATTTTATTTACTTCAAGTACTATGTGAAAAACACGAACTTTAAATTAATTATTCATGCTTTTAACTGTTAAATAGTATACACCCTTAGAGTTTATTTGTCAAATATTCGTGAAATATATATTAAATGGCTCCTAGCATTCTAGGAGCCATTTAACTAAGTGATTATATACTTTTTTCTATAATTTTGCCATTAATTTCATGACTAGTGGTCTATGGATATCTATTGCATTTACCGGACATAATTCCTGGCAACAAAAACATCTTATACATTCATCTAAATTTGCAATTGGTTTATTGTTATTATCCATAGTTATTACTTGTGGTGGACAATTGTCTAGGCATCTTCTACAAGATATACATATTTCACTATTAAATATAGGTTTTGGTTGGATGAGATTATTTAATATATCTCTCATGAATTTGGGTAATTTTCCTTCTAGTAAATCTAAGCTTCTTATATCTGGTACTATAAAATCATCTATTCTAAGTTTATTTATATCTTCACCAAGTAATTCAATGTCTGACATGTCACCTTTTATTAGTTCTCTTTCTATGCATCTTTGTATGGTAGGTACTTTTGTAGGATTTAAATTTATCAAATTTGTAGCTACTACATCTAAATGATATGGGCTTGTAGATGCTATTACAAGGCCTATATGGCGTGGTTCCCCTCCACTTGGACCATTACCCTCCATTCCTACTACTGCATCCATAAAGGAAAGTACTGGCTTTGAGAGCATACATATATCTACTAATGCATTTGAAAAGTCTTTATTATTTGGCATACGAACATGATATTCTGCTTTTTCAAGTCCTGCTACTATACCAAACATATTTTTTACTGCTCCAGTAAACATCATCATTCCATGGGTTTTTAATTTGGATACTGAAATAACCTTGTCTACTTCATTTAATACTTCTATTGCATTTATATTTTTTAATATTAATCCATTTTCATTTTTCATATTAACTGCATTTGTATTGTAATTAAGCTTTGCTCCTACTTCATCTGCTATTTGCTCTATCCCACAAGCCTTATATACCCCATTTAAGATAGATGTATTGAATGGACCACCTGGACTATCTCCTATTATCACTTCTGCTCCATAGTCTATTAGAACCTTTGCTAGAGCTTTTGTAAATATAGGGTGGGTTGTTGTAGCTTCCTCTGGCCTTTTTTTCATAAGCAAATTTATTTTAAGTAATACCTTATCCCCCACCTCTATATATTTTGCTATTCCACCTAAATTTTCAAATGATTCTATTATAGACTTTTCCACTTTTTCATAATCATAATCTTTGCATTTTAAAACTGATACTTTCGTCTTATTCATATTTTCACAGCCTTTACTTTGAGCTTTTATTAATATAATACCATATTATTTTAATATTCTATACAACAAAAAACCATTACCTCTTGCGGTAATGGTTTTTATGATTCATACGACTAAATCTATAAGCCGAGTTCTGTATTTGACGATCATCTTTCTAGGTCTATTGTTGCCAATAGACTCAAGCGACCTACCTACGGGATGCTACGAGCAGTAGCTTTTCTAGTCCCTACTTGGTCTTGCTCCGGATGGGGTTTACATAGCAGACTAGTCACCTAGCCTCTGGTGAGCTCTTACCTCACCTTTCCAGCCTTACCTACTTAAAAAAGCAGGCGGTATATTTCTGTTGCACTATCCTTAAAGTTGCCTTCACTGGGGTTTAGCCAGCACCCTTGCTCTATGGAGCTCGGACTTTCCTCATGCAATGCATGCGATCATCTGATTTACTCGTACTAATAATATATCATAGATTAATCCTTACTTCAAGTGGGTATCATTTCCATCTTGATCATAATAAAGTATTCTACCACAATTATCACAATTTACGATTTCTTTCCCTCTTTTAACTTTTGATATTACAGAAGAAGGTATTGACATATGGCAACCTCTACATTTATCATCTTCTAATTTTGATATTGGTTTAGAATTTTTTTCTTTTAATTTTTCATATTTTGCTAAATGTTCTGGATCTAATGAAGATTTTAGAGTTTTTATTTGATTTTCTAAATCCTGGTATTCTTTATCTATATAATCTATTTTAATTTTGTTATTCTTTTTAAAATTATTATACTTATCATTTAATAGTTTATGTTTTTTTTCTGAATCATATAGTTTGTTAGTATTAAATTCTATAATCTCCATAAGTTCTAATATTTCATTTTCTAATTTTTCCTTTTTTTCTTTTATATCCTTTTCATCTTCTTGTAATTTAGTTAATTTTTTTACGTTTGTAGTATCTCCACTATATAATTTTGTATTTATTTCTTTTAGTTCAAATGTGATTTCTTTTAATTTATGGTTTAATCTCTTTATTTTAATATCATCTACTTCTAACTGAGTTTTGAAATTGGTTATGTCATATTCTTTTTCTTTCATGCTAACTATTATTTCTTCTAAGTTTTCATTTGTTTGTAGATAACTTTTATCTTTTAATAAATTTTTTAAATCTTTTTCATGCTTATAGATTATCCATAGATTTTCAATTTTACTCATAAAATCCCCCTAAAATACACTTTTATATTGTCTTGTATGGAGCTATATTATCATTCTTTGCTATTATAATTTCTACATCAGAATCAACTTTTTGATCTAAATATTTTTTTATTCTATTCATTACAATTTTTTCTGTATGGAAATGTCCTGCATCTATTAGTATTATTCCTATTTCATTTGCAAGCTGTGCATCATGATGTTTGATATCTCCTGTAATATATACATCCGCCTTCTTCTTGTATGCATCTATTATGAAATCTGAACCACTTCCTCCTGCTACTGCCACTCTTTTTATAGGTTTTTCAATATCTCCATAGACTCTTACATCTTCTACTTTTAATTTTTTCTTTATTTTTTCTGCTAAATTTTCTATATTTGTTTTTTCTATATGACCAACTCTACCTATCCCGTACTGATTTCTTTTATTTTCTAATTCTATTATATCACATTCAACTTCTTCACTATTAGTTTTGACTAATATTTCTGGGTGTTTTATATCTAGGACTATTGCAAGTTCATCATTTACTCCATCATTAGATGAATCTAAATTTGTATGGGCAGAATATACTAATATATCATTTTTAATTAACTTTTCTATCATTTTACCCTTATAGCTTTTAAAATCTATTCTTTTTAGATTGCTAAAAAACAATGGATGATGAGATATTATCATATCTACTTGTAAATCTATTGCATCATCTACTACTTCTTTAGTAATATCTAAGGCTAATAGTACTTTTTTTACTTCACTTTCTACATGACCAATTTGAATTCCTACATTATCCCAGTCTTCTGCTATAAATTGTGGTGCTATTTCTTCTAAATGATCAATTATAGTTTTTGCAATCATTATATATCACCTCTAATTTTGAAAGTCTTTTTTTAAGTTCTATATATTTTTGGTTTTTTTCTTTATCACTGTTTTTTTCTATATTTTCTAAGATTGTTTTTGTCTTTTTTATCTTTTTTTCTATATGCAATTTTAGCAATGGATCTTTTTTTTCAATTAGTTTTTTACCTATTTCATAATATATATTATTCTTTATTTCATCTTTGCCATGTACTGCTACTATTATTTCATAAAATCTATTATCTTCACGTACTAATTTTTCATCTATTATTTTATAATTATTTTTATATAGATATTTTCTCAAATCACTACTTGCTATCATAGGTTGTAAGATGAATTTTTCTATAGTTTTTACTATATCTTTATTGTCATCTAAAATATTTGTGATTAATATTCCACCCATTCCTGCTATTATTGCAGTATCTACCTCATCTATATTAATTGGACTTAAGCCATCTCCTAGCCTTGTATCTATCTTTTCATTTAATTTTTTTGTATTTATATAGTTTATAGCAGATTGAAGTGGAGCTTCATTTATATCACAAGCTATTACTTTTTTTGAGATTTGATTTTCTATTAAATATACTGGAATATAACCATGATCTGTTCCTATATCTGCAACTAGAGTATTTTCATCTACCATCTTAGCTATTTCTAATAATCTTGGGCTTAGGTTCATTTCTACCTCCTTAAATATTTAGAAAATATAAAAATGCTCAAAATTGAGCATTTTTATTCTAAAAAGTCTTTTAATTTTTTGCTACGACTTGGATGTCTTAGCTTTCTTAGTGCTTTTGCTTCTATCTGTCTTATTCTCTCACGTGTAACATCAAACTCTTTACCTACTTCTTCTAAAGTTCTTGCTCTGCCATCATCTAATCCAAATCTAAGGCGCAATACCTTTTGTTCTCTATCAGTAAGAGTGTGTAATACTTCTACTAATTGTTCTTTTAGCATTGTAAATGTAGCTGCATCAGCTGGTGCTTGAACATCTTCATCAGGTATGAAATCTCCTAAATGACTATCTTCTTCTTCGCCTATAGGTGTTTCAAGTGATACTGGTTCTTGGGCTATTTTTAATATTTCACGTACCTTTTCTTCATCTAAACTCATTTCTTTTGCTATTTCTTCAGGTAGTGGATCTCGACCTAAATCTTGCAATAATTGACGTGAAACTCTTATAAGTTTATTTATAGTTTCTACCATATGCACAGGTATTCTTATTGTTCTTGCTTGATCTGCAATTGCTCTTGTTATTGCTTGTCTTATCCACCATGTTGCATAGGTTGAAAATTTGTATCCTTTAGTGTAGTCAAATTTTTCTACAGCTTTTATAAGACCCATATTACCTTCTTGAATAAGGTCTAAAAACAACATTCCTCGACCAACATATCTTTTAGCTATACTTACTACTAATCTTAAATTGGCTTCTGATAATGTTCTTTTGGCTTCTTCATCTCCTGCTTCCATTCTCTTAGCTAGTTCTACTTCTTCTGGACCTGTTAAAAGAGGTACCTTACCTATTTCTTTTAAATACATTCTTACAGGATCATCAACACTTACACCCTTTGGAACTGTTATAAGAGGTGCTTTATGCTCTCTCTTTTGCTCTCCTATAGTATTATCATCATCATCTTCTTTATCTCCTACTACATCTATACCCTTATCTTCTATTTCTTGATATATTTCATCTATTTCCCCAGGTGATAAATCCATTTCTTCTAAGGGGTCTATTATTTCCTTGTATGTGAGCATACCCTTCTTTTTACCTTTATTAATAATTTTTTTAATTAGTGCTTCTTTTTTGATATCATTTTTATTTGCTTTTTTAGTTTTTTTATCATTCTTTTTATCGTTCAATGAATTTGCTCCTTTCAATAACCAATTAGTTATTCATTTTTAAATCTTTATTTAGCTGAGTATATTCTATAAATAGTTCATTTAATTTTTCAGTTTCTTTTTTATCACTCAGCTCTTTTATTTGCTTCTTTAATTCTTCTCTTCTGATTTTTAATTTATAGTAATTGATATTTTCAATATAGTCTAATACTGCCTTTTTTTTGTCATCTACAACTAAGTCTATATTCAAAATTTCATCTAATGTTTTTATTAATTCTTGATCAAGTTTTCCCTTTATATCTTCTATATCTATATCTTTAGAACTTTCGTATTCTTCATATAGTATTTTTGCTATTTCCCTGTTTTCTTCATTTAAAAAATCTAAATATATGAAGTTATCCTTTATACTTTCATATATATTTTTATGATTTATAATTAAATTGAGTAAATTCTTTTCCGATACAATATGTCCTGATTCTTGCTTGTATTCTACAGGTATAATGTATTTCTTTTGATTGTAATTATAATATCTATTTGAAGAATTATCCTTAGCTTTGTTTACATCTTTATATATTTCATTTTTTATAGCTTGTAAGGATATATTTGTGCTGTTTGCAATTTCATTTATATATACATCTAATTCTATTTCATTTTTTATGCTTTTAAGAAAACTTGCTATTTCTTTTGTGAAATTTATTTTACCTTCTGAAGTAGATATATCAAATTTCTTTTTAAGGGAATATATTTTATAATCAATTAAATTAAGTGATTGATCTATAGCCTTTTCAAAAGCCTTTATTCCTCTTTCTTTTATGAAATCATCTGGATCTTTTCCTTTTGGTAAAATTATAACTCTTGGCTTTATACCTTCTTTATAAAATACACTCAATGCCTTTTCTGTAGCCCTAATACCTGCATCATCTGAATCATAGCAGATAAAAAATTCTTTTGCATATCTTTTTAGAAGTTCAGCTTGATTTCTTGTAAATGCTGTGCCAAGAGATGCTACTGATTCATTTATACCATAGTTGCTTAGTGATATAACATCCATATATCCTTCTACAAGTATTGCCCTATTATAATACTTGTTCTTTTTTAATATATTTATACCATAAAGATTATATCCCTTGTTAAATACTGGCGTATCAGGAGTGTTTAAATACTTAGGCAAACTATCATCTATTACCCTTCCTCCAAAACCTATAATTTTTCCTCTGATATTTATTATAGGAAATATTATTCTGTTTCTAAAACGATTATAATATCCACTACTATCTTTTCTTTTTACTATTAGACCCACCTTATAAATTAAATCAGTTGAATATCCTTTGCCTTTAAGATATTTAAATAAATCATCCCAACTATCATTTGCAAATCCAATTCCAAATTTGTTAATTATCTTATAGTCTAATTGTCTTCTTTTTAAATATTCTAATGCATTTTTATTTTGTTTTAAATTTCTATAATAATATAATGCTGCTTCCCTGTTTATATTATAAAGCTTTTCTTTTTGTTCATATTTCTTTTTTTCTTCTTCATTATTATACTCAGGAAGCTCAATATTTACTTTATCTGCTAATTCCTTTAATGTTTCTATGAAATTTAAATTCCTATGCTTCATCAAAAATGTTATAACATCTCCTCCTTCTCCACAACCAAAGCAATGAAATATTTCTTTAGTTGGAGATACCATAAAGGATGGAGTTTTTTCATTGTGAAAAGGGCATAGTCCCTTATAATTTGTACCTGTCTTTTTTAAATCTACATAGTCTGAAATAACATCTACAATATTGTTTGCATCTCTTATTTCATTGATTAATTCATCATTATAATTGTTAGGCACCTTAAATCACCTTCATATTTATCTATTCGCCAGAAAAGTCAATTTTCCTTCTTATTAAATAAATTAATTTTATAAATTCTTTTATAAATTTTTTATCATCATAATCTTGTCTTTTTTTGTTAGTAGATTTAACCTTATTTTTTCTCTTTCTTTGAATACTAGCTAAATATCTACTAGTTAAGAGACCACTTATATTCTCTTCACTATATATATATCCCTTTGTGGATATAGCATAACATTTTTTTGATAATACTAGAGATGCAAGACCATAATCATCAGTCACTACTATATCATTTACATCTAGCCTATTTATTATTTCTATATCTGCAGATTCTTTCATATTGTCTACATATATGAATTTAGAACTATCTATATCAGAGTTAATAGTGTAGTGAGAAATACTTGTGATGAAGAAAATATCAATATTTTCTTTGATTGAAATATCATGAACTAAATCTTTTACAGGACATGAGTCAGAATCAACTAGAATTTTCATTTAATCCTCCTCATTGATTTTTGAATCTAAATATTTTAAGGCTCTAAAGTATAAAATTCGACATTTTTCTCTAAAACCCTTTTTTTTTATAAATTTAATTATTAACTTTTGTTAATTATTTATGCCAAGGTGATGGAACAAATATATTATTGAATTTTTTTATAGCATATCTATCTGTCATTCCTGCTATATAATCTGAAATAATATCTTCCTTATCGCCAGGATTATGTCTAAATTCCTTGGGGATACTATCTATGTTTTTCACATAATGCCTATATAGTTGTTCTATGAGATATTCTGCTTTTTCTTCTTCTTTTTTTGCTTTTTTATTTAAATAAACTTCTTCAAACATAAAATCCCTAAGTTTATTTGTATAAAATTCTATATCCTCACTCATTTTTATATCATCTTTATTTCTACTATTTTTTATTATATCTATAATCATAGTATTTATCCTTTGACCATGAGAATGTCCTAATACTTCCATTGTATCTTTTGGTAAATCACTTTGATTAAGGATTCCTGCTCTAACTGCATCATCTATATCATGGTTTATATATGCTATCCTGTCACAAAATTTAAGCAATCTACCTTCTAAAGTATGCGCCTTTAAACTTCCTGTATGATTTAAAATTCCATCTTTAACTTCAAAGGTTAAATTTAAATTTTCAAGAAAAGAAACCACCCTAAGACTTTGTTCATTGTGATGAAATCCTTTTTTATTTAGTGTATTTAAAACTCTCTCTCCAGTGTGTCCAAATGGAGTATGTCCTAAATCATGACCTAGAGCTATAGCTTCTGCTAAATCCTCATTTAAATGAAGTGCTCTTGCTATAGTTCTTATAATTTGTGAAACTTCAAGGGTATGGGTAAGTCTAGTTCTATAGTGATCACCTTCTGGTGATAAAAATACTTGTGTCTTATGTTTTAATCTTCTAAAGGATTTTGAATGAGTTATCCTATCACGATCTCTTTGAAAGGGAGTTCTTATTTCACAATTATTCTCTTCTCTTTCTCTTCCTTTTGAATTTATGCTTAAGCTAGCTTTGGTAGATAATATTTTTTCTTCTAAAAGTTGATTTTCTTCTCTTAAATTCATATTTTACCTCTTTTCTTTAGGGTAATTTATACTTGCTATAAATATAACCATAATAACCACTACTTAAACATAATTAAAGAGGGTTAACCCCTCTTTAATATTATTTTAATTATTGTTTTCTCTTAGTATTTCTAATATCAAGCCTGCTGTTTCTTCTACTGCTTTATTTGATACATCTATAGTTTTACATCCCAAATCTTCCATAAGTTCATCTGCATATTCTATTTCCCTAAGAATTCTATCCATACTAGCATAACTTGCAGTATTGCTAAGTCCTAATGCTTTTAATCTCTCTTGTCTTATTTCATTAAGTTTGATGGGATTTGCTGTTAAACCTATTATTTTTTTAGGATCAATTTCATATAATTCTTTTGGAGCTTTTACTTCTGGTAAAAGTGGTATATTTGCTACTTTCATATTTTTATGAGCTAAATACATGCTTAAAGGAGTTTTAGAGGTTCTAGATACTCCTATCAAAACTATATCTGCTCTTTTTATACCTCTAGCATCTTTTCCATCATCATATTTCACTGCAAATTCTACAGCTGCTACTTTTTGAAAATAATTTTCATCTAATTTTCTAATCAATCCTGGTTCTCTCTTTGGTTTTATATGAAATGATTTTTCTATAGCATTTAATATAGGCTCCATTATATCCACTGCTTTTATATTATATTCTTTAGATTTTTCCATCAAGAAATTTCTAAGTTCTTCTACTACTATAGTAAATAATATTATACTTTTTTCTTGCTTTGCTTCTTCTAAAATTTCTTCTATTTGTGCTTTGTCGGTTATATATGGAAATCTTCTCATTTCAAAGTTATTAGAATCAAATTGACTCATTACAGCTTCTGCCACTTCTTCTGCTGTTTCACCTATAGAGTCAGATAATACATATGTTACCATTGATTTACCCATGTAATCCCACCTTTAATTTTCCATACCTAAATCTACAAACAATTTAGTTATATTAGTTTTTGATATTTTACCTGTGACTTTAAGTTTGTAATCACCAGAATCATCTTTTTCTTTTTCTACTATGGGAAGACTATCCACTTCATGATCTATTATTTTAATAGCTGCTTGAAGTACAGATTCATTTTCTTCTAAAAAAACTATATTAGGCATTCTACTCATTATTATAGCTACTGGAACTTTTTCTATGTCAATACCACCAATTGCAGATTTAAGTAGGTCTTTTCTGGATATAATACCAGCGAAAAATCCATTTGAGGTCACAAATATACTTCCTACATCATCTATAAAAAGGGTAACTATTGCATCATATACTGATGTGGATTCATCTATTATAGTTGGTAGAGATTTGATCTCTCCTACCTTTATAGATTCTATTTTATCTCTAAATATATTTATATCAGATTTCCCTGAATAAAAATATCCTACCTTAGGTCTTGCATCAAGTATACCACTCATAGTAAGAATAGATAAATCGGGTCTTAATGTAGCTCTAGTTAATTTAAGTCTTTTAGCTATAGCTTCACTAGTGATAGGTTCATTTTCTCTTACAATTTCTATTATAATTTCTTGTCTTTCTGAAAGTTTTATACCTCTCACCTCTTTTAATTCTGTTTTATTCTTTTGAAATTTTTGATAAGTCACAAACTTCAAGCATCATTTTTGATATGCTTTTGATTAGTGCTAATCTATTTCTTTTTAAATCTTCATCATCTACCATAACCATTACATTTTCAAAAAACTCATCTATTGGTTTTCTTAAATCAGTTATTTTTTCTATAGCTATATTATATTTATTCTTTCCTATGTTTTCATGAACATCTTCTTTTATTTCTATATATTTTTCATATAATTCTTTTTCATTTTCTTCCTTTAGAAGTTCTTTTGAAACTTCATCAGTGTCTGCTTTTTCTGCTATATTTGAAATTCTATTAAAGGCAATTAATATCGCTTCTATATCTTCATTTTTAATCCACTCATCTAATTGTTCTACTCTAATTTGAATATCAGTTATATTGTCATTTCCTGTACTTAATACAGCATCAATTATGTCATATCTAATGCCCTTATCAATGAACATGTTTTTAATTCTATTATTAAAGAACTCTATTACTTGGTCTTTTATTTTTTCAAAATCAAAATAAAGTTCATTTTCTATATATATTCTAAGAGAATCTGATATAGCTTGATTTAATGATAAATCTAAGTTTTTATCAAGTATTATATTTACTATCCCTAGAGCCTGTCTTCTGAATCCATAAGGATCTTGACTTCCTGAAGGTTTATTTTCTATAGCAAAACCACCACAAATACTATCTAATTTATCTGATATGCTGATTATTGCTCCAGCAGTCGTAGTTGGTAGATTATCTCCTGAATATCTTGGTAAATAATGCTCGTATATAGCAAGGCTTACTACTTCATTTTCACCTTCTATTTTTGCATATTCTCTTCCTATGACACCTTGAAGTTCTGTAAATTCATTTACCATTTTCGTAACTAAGTCAGCTTTTGAAAGTAAGCTTGCTCTGTCTATATTGCTTTCAGTTTCTTCTCCTAAATCTAAATCTTTTGCTATATCTATTGCTAGTTCATTTATTCTTTTTGTCTTATCATATATTGTACCTAATTTTGCTTGATAAACTATCGATTTCAAACTTTCTACATAATCTTCAAGTGGTATTTTTAAATCTTCATTATAAAAGAATTTTGCATCTTCAAGTCTTGCACCTAAAACTTTTTCATTTCCCTTTATTACTGTATCTATATACTCAGAATTACCATTTCTTACTGCAATAAAATATGGCAAGAGATTGTTTTTATCATCTACTACAGGAAAATACCTCTGATGTTCTTTCATAGGCGTAATTATAACTTCTTTAGGCATTTTTAAATATTCTTCTTTTATCCTACCTCTAAAAGGTGTTGGATACTCCACTATATATGTGAGCTCTTCTAATAATTCATCATCTTCTAATAAATTTCCACCTTTTTCTTTGGCAAGTTTTACGCATCCTATTTTGATGATTTCTTTTCTTTTTTCTTGATCTACTATTACATAATTTTCTTTTAACTTAGTAAAATATTCATCTACATCTTTTATTTCTATAGAGCTTGAACCTAAAAATCTATGACCTCTTGAAATATTAGATGACTTTATACCTTCTAAATCAAATTCTACTATTTCACTATCAAGTAGTGATATTAACCACCTTATAGGTCTTGCAAATTTTATGTTTTTTCCTCCCCATTTCATTGGTTTTGGAAAATTAATGCTCTTTATAAATTCACCCATATTTTCTTTTAATATATTTTTTGTCTCTTTTCCCTTTACATGTTTATTTGCAAAAACATATTCTTCACCATTAAATTCATCTATAAATATATCATCTATTTCTACACCTTGACCCCTAGCAAAACCTAAAAGTGCTTTAGAAGGATTGTTTTCAGCATCATATGCAATTTTTTCAGACGGACCTTTTACTGTTTCATGAAGGTCTAATTGCAAGTCACTTATATTTTCTATTAAAACCACAAGTCTTCTTGGTGTTCCATAAGTATCTATTTTTTCATAATCTATTCTATTTTCATCTAATAATTCTTTCATATTTTCTTTCATCTGTATAAGTGTATTTTTCATAAATCTATATGGTATTTCTTCTGTTCCTATTTCTAAAAGATATTTTCTCATTTATTTTCCCTCCTTTAGCAATGGATATCCTAATGCTTCTCTTTTTTCAATAAATTTAGAAGCTATTAGTCTTGCTAAATTTCTTACCTTGGATATATATCCTGTTCTTTCAGTTACAGAAATTGCCCCTCTTGCATCTAAAATATTAAATACATGAGAACATTTAAGTACATAATCATAGGCTGGATATACTAGTCCTTCTTCTATTAATCTTGATGCTTCTTTTTCATATACTGAAAATAAATCAAATAACATTTCTTTTTTTGCTTTTTCAAAACTATAAACAGAATGTTCAAATTCAGCTTGTTTAAATATTTCACCATATTTTATATCTTTTGTCCAATTAATATCAAATATATTATCTACATCTTGTAGATACATTGCAATTCGCTCTAGTCCATATGTTAATTCTGACGATTCAAGTTCACAGTTTATTCCTCCAACTTGTTGGAAATATGTAAATTGAGTTATTTCCATTCCATCAAGCCATACTTCCCAACCAAGCCCCCATGCTCCAAGTGTAGGTGCTTCCCAATTGTCTTCTACAAATCTAATGTCGTGCTTTAAAGGATCTATTCCTATAGCCTTTAAACTATCTAAATATAATTCTTGTATATCTTCTGGAGAAGGTTTTATGATTACTTGCAATTGATGATGTTGATATACTCTATTTGGATTTTCTCCATATCTAGCATCAGCTGGTCTCCTTGAAGGTTCTACATATACTACCTTCCAAGGTTCAGGTCCAAGTGCTCTTAGAAATGTATTAGGGTTCATAGTTCCAGCACCCTTTTCCACATCATAAGCCTGCATTATAATGCATCCTTTTTCACCCCAATATTGTTGTAATTTTAGCATAAGGTCTTGTAAATACAATTTAACTCCTCCTCTTTTATCTTTTGGGACAATAAAAAACCCTTCATCCCTATATAGGGACGAAAGGTTACTTCCGCGGTTCCACCCTATTTGGTACAAATTGTACCCACTTTGAATATTGCTCAAAAGTGCCTTCAATTAAAATATTATTTCAGGCTCTCACCTTTCCTGAATCGCTTTGATAATAATCCTTTAATCTACTATTCTTCATCTTAGCAAAAAGTGTTATATTATAATAATTTAGCAGAAATCTATTCTATTGTCAAGATAAGACCATTATTATACTTATTCTGTATAATCTTCATCATCTTCTCTTGTATTATCATACTGTGTATTACTTTTATTTTTCTTATCTTTTCCCATGAATTTATTCATAGTATCACCTGCAAGTTTATTTAAACTAACAACTTCTCCATCTTCTTTTACTATTTTTATAGTTGTTTTAGATATCATAGCTGCTGCTACACCAAGTGCTGATAATTGTGGAGCTAGTACTGCTCCTATTGCTCCTGCTGTGACAGGGATATTCATGATTATATCTCCATCTTTTTCTAGTATTATTTTTGTTATATTACCCTTTTTAATAGTATCTTTTAATGTAGATATTATTTCTTCGCTCTTTCTATTGAAGCTAAACCCTTCACCTTCTTCACTAGATTCAATATCAACAAGTGCTTCTAATACATCACCATCATTTCTTTCTAGTGCTTCTTTTGCTTCTTTATAGCTCACTCCTGTACGTTCTCTTATAGTATCAATTTTTTCTAAACTTATATCCATTTTTTGCACCTCCGTATTATTTTCAAATATTTTTTAATGAATCTATAAAATTTAAAGATTTAAAGCTAGTCTTATCTAAATGCTTTAAAATAAAATTCACCATTATATTTTCTATATTTTTCAAAATATTTTCATCAATGTCCACCTTTAATATTTCATCAAATGAAGTAAATAACATAAATCTCATTATATTTAATGTTTCTATATTTAAGGGTTTTGAAAACCTATCTATACTTTTACATTTTTCACATAATACCCCACTATTTGATATACTAAACTTAAAATTAGAATTTAATTCATTATGGCAGTTGACACAATCTATTAGATGGGGCCTATATCCTAAATATGAAATAAATTTAAGCTCAAATGCCCTAGTTATTAATTCATATTTTTCTTCTTTTAATATTATGTCTAATGTCTTTAATAAAAGCCCAAATATTTTTGTATTTACTTCTTCTTCAATTAATCCAGCACTAGTAAGTTCTATGATATATGAAGCATATGATAATTTATTTAAATCATCTCTTAAGGGATAGTAGGAGTTTATTATTTCAGATTGATTTAAATTATATAAATTTCTACCTTTATAAACTACAAAATCACTTAAAGAAAACACTTGTGTTGATGCCATATTTTTACTTCTAGGTTTTCTTACCCCATTTGCTATTGCTTGAATCTTGCCACGTTCTTTAGTGAATATAGTAAGTATTTTATCTGAATCCTTGAAGTTTATTGATTTTAAAATTATCCCTTGAACTTTCAATAACATCTTTTGCACCTGCTTTTATTATACTTCTAACTTAATTTATTTTCTTGTGTATCATCTTCTAAGGTTAAATTTTCTTCTTCAAAATCTTCATCATTATTTTCATTATTTGTTTTACAATATAAATATGCATCTATCTTTCCTGTTGCTTCAAATATTTTCCACATTTCATCCTTTAACATTGTAATCCTCCCCATATTTCAGTATGAGTTTAGTTTGTGGATATAATAAAAGATTATACAATGTAAAAAGTGTAAATAATATGAAGTTTTTACTTATCTTTTGTATCCCATTCTCTTAACTAAATTTTCCTTTTCACGCCAATTTTTATTGACCTTTACCCACAATTGAAGATTTACTTTTATATCTAAAAATCTTTCTATATCTTCTCTTGCACTTTTACCTATTCCTTTTAATTTTCTACCATCCTTACCTATTATTATACCCTTATGTGAGTCTTTTTCACAATAAATAGTAGAATGTATATCAATTATATCTTTATCTTTTCTTTCTTTCATCATAGTTGTTTCTACAGCTATACCATGAGGTATCTCTTGATCTAAATATTTAAGAGTTTTTTCCCTTACTATTTCTGCAACTATTATTCTCTCTTGTTGGTCTGTTATCATATCTTCTGGATAATACTTAGGACCTTCAGGAAGTAAGCTTTCTATTGATTCTAGTAAGGTATCAACATTTCTACCTCTTTGTGCAGAAATAGGAACTATAAATTTAAAGTCATGTCTTTTTTTAAATTTATCAACTAATTTACTTATATTTTCATTAGATAATTTATCTATTTTATTTATTACAAGTATCTTTGGAATGTTTATTCCTTCAAGTCTTTGTAATATCTTGCTATCTCCTGGTCCTATTTCCATACTATCATCTATAACCCACACAAGTACGTCCATATCTGCAAGAGCAAGTGATACTTCCTTATTCATAAATTCTCCTAATTTATTTTTAGGTTTATGAATTCCTGGAGTATCTACAAATATCATTTGACTATTTTCTGTAGTATGTATAAATTGTATCTTATTTCTTGTAGTTTGAGGTTTATCTGATATTATAGATATTTTTTCTCCTATTATATGATTTAATAGTGTTGATTTACCTACATTTGGTCTTCCTATTATTGTTATAAATCCTGATTTAAAATTCAATTTTATCATCCTTTAATTTGTTTTGTATTAAATCCTCTGGCCCAAAGCTATGAGGTAATAATTCTTCTAATGTAAATTCTTTATATTCATTTTCATTTTTAACTATATAGATTTTAAGTTTGGGTGAAAATTCTCTCATGACCTGTCTACATACTCCACAAGGAAAAGTATATCCTGAATCACTTGTTACTGCAATTGCTGTGAAGTTTTTATCTCCTTCTGATACTGCTTTAAATATTGCTGTTCTTTCTGCACAATTAGTAGGACTATAACTTGCCGATTCTATATTGCACCCTTTATATATTTTACCATCATCAGTTAAAAGTGCTGCTCCTACTCTAAACTTAGAATAAGGAACATAAGCCATCTCTTTTGCTTCTATTGCTTTTTTTACAAGTTCTTCTACATTCATTTAATCCACCGCCTATTAGAATATTTTGATACTTGGATCTATAGGTGTTACTTGTATCCAAGTATTTCCTGGATTTAGTTTTATTTCATTTTGATCTTCATCAAAATATTTTGTCTTAGAATACTTATCTTCTTTTTCCCAATTTATATTTATATATTTACCCCTTGTGAAATATTTTCCAGATCCTTGACCAATTGTAGATATTTCAAGCCTTCCTTGATCATCTAGCACACTAGTTTCTGCTTCTTGAACTATTATATTTGTAGCTGTTAAGTTTTTATTGTTACTTTCATCTATATGAGCTTCACCATCTTTATATCTAATATAGGCCTCTAATTCTTCGTCATATTTATATGAAGTTTGATTATATTTAGCATAGTTAATTTGTATTTCATTTGCTATTTGACCATCTAATTCTTCCTTTTTATCATTAAAAGAGAATTTTTCATAATTAGCTTTTATGTTAAAGCCTTTTTCCTCTTCATATTTTCTTATATCGTTCATGTTGGTATATAAATTATGAGGAGCTTTTTTGCCTACCTTGTTGTTTCTATAAAATACATATCCACGTGCACTCATACAATCTACTTCATCTATTCCAAGGCTTACTATTTCCTCTTTTGCCTGAGGACTTCCACCACAATGAACATATATAGAGTCATATTCAAGCAAGGCAGTTAAATAGTAGGGTCTTGCACTTCTAATTGGACCTATTACATCAGGACTGTTCTTTAAATATATAGCCATATATCTAGTAATATTTCCTTCAACTAAAAATTCATATGCTATCTCTGCCTCTCCAAGTCCTGCTTGCCATCTTGCATCTTTTTGATTATCAAACATTATAGCTACTGGTCTTTTATCACTTAAATCTTCTTTTACTTCCACTCCACTTAATGGAGATATGAAAGTGCTTTTACTTTCATTTTCTTTAGAATTATTATTTTCTTTAGAAATTTCATCTTTATTTTCTTCTGTTTTTGTTGACTCACCATCTTTGCTACACCCAATATTTATCAATGATAAAATACATATCAAAATTAAAATCACTTTTTTCAACTAAATCACCCCTGATTTTTAGTTATTTCTACTAATATTACTCTTCTATTTGTTACCTTTTTTACTATAATAGATATTTTAGAATTTTCTAATTTATCACCCTTAATGGGTACTCTTCCAAGTGTATTAAATATATATCCACCTAATGAATCAAATTCTTCTTCTGGAAAATCAGTTAAAAATATTTCATTTATATCTTCAAGAGAAACTTCAGCTTTTACATTGAAGGTGTTTTCATTTATTTTTTCTATTAAATCTATATCCACATCATATTCATCTAATATATCGCCTACTATTTCCTCTAAAATATCCTCTATTGTAACTAATCCTTCTGTCCCTCCATATTCATCTAAAACTATAGCCATATGCACTTTGTTAAATTGTAATTCCCTTAAAAGTTTGTTTACTTTTTTAGTCTCTGGTACATAATATGCATTTCTCATTATATCTATTATTTTAGTTTCATTTATCTCTACATTTTTATATCCTATAAAAGGTAATACATCTTTGGCATAAAGTATTCCTACAATATTATCTATACTTTCTTTATATACAGGAATTCTAGAATGTCCAAATTTAGTTATCTTTTCTAGTGCATCTTCCATGCTATCATCTTCTGCAACTGCTATTATATCAATTCTAGGAACCATTACATCCCCTACATCAATATGATCTATTTCAAAGATATTTTCTATCATTTCCTTTTCTTGTAGCTTTACTACACCTTCTTCTTCACCTACATCAACTAAAGATCTTATTTCTTCTTCTGTTACAAATGGTCCTGTATGATTTATATCTCCACCCATTAATTTTATGAAAAATCCAGTGATAAAATTAAGTATTATAAGTACAGGTTTAAATATAAATGAAAGAACTACAAGTGGCCTTGCTATTAAGATAGATACTTTTTCAGGATTTTGTGCTGCATATGTTTTAGGTGTTATTTCACCAAATATCAATATAATAATAGTCATTATTGCTGTAGATATAAGTGTTGAGCTACTGCCTTTAAAAACTTCTACTGTTATTTCAGTAAGTATTGCTGTTGCTAATATATTTACTAGATTATTACCTATCAAAATTGTAGATAACATCATATTTATTTGCTTTTTTATTCTTTCGAGTAACAAAGCTTTTTTTTCATTTGTTTCTCTTAATTTTCTTATTTTAGCAATTTTAAGAGTTGTGATTGCAGTTTCTGAGCTTGAAAATATTGCAGATAGTATTATAAGGATAAATAAAATACCTATCCGTATATATAAAAAATTTTCTTCCAAAATAAATCCCTCCAGAGACCTCTATAATAATTGAAATATTAATGTAGTTATTAATATACCCAATAATGCTCCATTAACTACTTCAAAAAAACTATGGATTTCACCTTCTATTCTACTTTGACCCACTAAAATAGATAATAAAAAGGCTAATGAAGCTATTAGTATATTTTCTGTTAAAAAAGTTACAACTGTTGATATAGTAAATGCAAATGCCGCATGTCCACTAATTATACCACCTTTAAAAGGTGTCCCTGTTTGAGATATTGTTTTTACTACAATAGTAATAATAGTTATAAGTAAAATACATATAAAGGTAAGATGTATAGGAGAGGATCTTATTTTAAATATGATTGACCCTGTAAATGGATTTACCCTATCAAAGAATAAGAGATATCCAACCATTACAGAGTTTAATGCTGCCACTAAAACTGCTCCTGCTGCAACATTCTTTGCAATTTTTGCTAAAGGATGAAATTCACTTGTGAACATATCTATAGTTTTTTCTACAGCTGTATTTATCATTTCTGCTATTATAACAAGAGATATAGCAAAAAATAGTGATAATAACTCTAGCTTTGAAAAATTAAAAAACAGACTCAAAAATAATATGAGTACCATGACAGAAAAATGTATTCTCATATTCTTTTGTGTTTTTAAGGTATAGATAATTCCTTCTACTGCATAGTTGAAACTATCTATCAATCTTTTCATGCGTTTTCCCACTTTCTTTATTGTTTAAAAATTTTTAGTTTTTTCATAACATCTTTTTCTTTTTTTCTCATAAGAAGTTTTTCTTCTTCATTTAAATGATCATAACCCATTAAATGAAACATGCTGTGGGCTGTTAAGTATGCTATTTCTCTTTCTAAACCATGACCAAATTCTTTTGCTTGAATACTAGCCTCTTCAGCAGATATTATGATATCTCCGAGTATGGGAATATAGTTTTCTCCTTCTAATTCATCTTCCATTGGAAATGATAATACATCTGTTTCAATATCCTTAGCACGAAATCTCTTATTTAATTCTTTTATTTCCGTATTATCTACAAATGAAACACTTATTTCATAATTAAATCCAAAATCTTCATATTCTAAACATTCCTTTATTACATTTTCAACTATGGTCTTAATGTTTTCATCTAATAAAATTTTTGTCTGTCTATTATCAATATAAACTTCCATTTTAGTCTCCTTAATCTTTCTTTTTTTCGTGATTTTCGTATGCTTCTATTATTCTCTGTACTAATTTATGTCTTACTACATCTTCTTTACTAAGATAAGTAAAATCAATTCCTTTTACATCCTTTAATATATGTGTTACTTGTTTTAAGCCAGATATTTTACCATGTGGTAAATCTATTTGAGTTATATCTCCTGTTATAATTGCTTTTGAACCAAAGCCAATTCTGGTAAGAAACATCTTCATTTGCTCTGATGTGGTATTTTGTGCCTCATCTAGTATTACAAAGGCTGAATCAAGTGTTCTACCTCTCATATATGCAAGTGGTGCAATTTCTATTAGCCCTCTTTCTCTGTTTTTAAGAAATGCTTCTCCTCCAAATATATCAAATAATGCATCGTATACAGGTCTTAGATATGGATCTACCTTATCTTGTAAATCCCCTGGTAAAAAGCCTAACTTTTCTCCAGCTTCTACGGCTGGCCTGGTTAAAATTATTCTTTCTACTTCTTTATTTTTAAAAGCTTGAACAGCTTTAGCTACAGCTAGATAGGTTTTACCAGTTCCTGCAGGGCCAATTCCAAATACAAGATCATTTTTAGCCATAGCTTGAATGTATTTTTTTTGTCCTAAGGTTTTTGGCTTTATAGTTTTTCCTGTATAAGTTATACATACAGTATCATTTAATAAACCTCCCATCTTATCTTCATTTCCTTGATTCACAAGTGTTATTGCATATCTTATTTGTTGATTTGTAAGTTTTCCTTCAACCTTTACTATATCTATCAATTTTTTTATTAATATATCTACTTGATCTATAGCTTCTTTTTTTCCAAGTATTTTTATTTCACCTTCACGTGATACTATATCTACATCAAATTGTTCTTCTATAAGTTTGATATTTTTATCAAAATCACCATAAAGCTCTCTACTAAAATCCTCATCATTTATCTTTATGCTTTTTTCTAGTCTATTTTCTGTCAATACTATTCCTCCTCATTTTCTTTTAAATCGTCATTTGAATCATCATTTTGAATTTCTATATTTTCATTTATATATTCTTTTTCTGCTATATTTTCAATCATCTCTAGTTTTATACTTGTTATTAAAAAATTATCTTTTTTTTCAAATGTTATTTCCTTTGATTCTACCTTCATATCTTCTTTTACTTCTTTCATAGCTTCTTTTGTTATTATAACACTTAAAGCTTCTTTTAATGAATCTATATTTTGTTTAACTTCTTTTATTCTTACTTCCCTATATTCATGTTTAATTATATCAAAAGGAATGATTGAATAAAACTCATTACTTCTATCATCTACATGCTCTATATAATTTTTAAATGGTATGTCATCATTTTTGATATGTATGCTCTTTTCTCCTATCTTTATTTCCCTAGAAAAATATTTTTCTCCCGTTTCTTCTTTTACTTTTTTTATTATAGGTTCTTTTATGGTCTTATAATAATAAGTTTTAGCAAGTATCTCTCCTTCAGAATGAACTAATAATATATTTTCTTCCTCTTCATTTTTTAAAACTCCTGTTATTAGTACTTGACCTTTTTTTACAATATCTCCTTTTTCAACTAGGGGATTGCCATTTTTGGCTATTACTTTTTGTACTACTCCCTTTTTAGATGAGATGATATTAGCTGGTTTATTCTTATCCCATTTATCATCATTAGAATAAAACTCTCTTTCTTTTAAATTAACTATTAATTTTGTTCCTGTTATTTTCAAATTAATATATGCTATATCATCAAATTCTTTTAGTATTTCTATTTTCAATTCTTCATTATCTACAAATGATTTCCTTACTCCGATTTTAACCCCTTTTTCATTTAAATATTCCACCAATTCTTCTTGGTTAAATCCTTTTGGTGAAGATATATCTATATTCCAAATAAATGAGGTTAAAAAAAAGATTACACCTATCATTAAGATGAACCCTAAAGCTAGCATCTTCCTTTTTCTTAGTTTAGTCAAAAAAAATGGTAAACCTTCTCTTGATAATATATTGTATCTAGAACCAACTTTTAATATTATTGGTTTAAGTTCTTTAAATCCTTTAAGACTAACTTTTGCTTGGATTGTAGTATAATCTAATCTTTCAATATCCCAAAGGTATATGTTATTTATTGTGGAAAGATTTATAAATCTTTCTAGTGTTAATCCTTCAATTCTAATAATAACATAACCACTTATATAATTCCATAACCTAACGATTAACAAGCTTACACCTCCTTATATGAATTCTACATTTATTATTTCTCCTTTTATTATAACTTCTTCTGAAACTATGTTTTTTATGAGCATATTCTTTCCTACTATTTTTATAACACCTGCCTTGCTATTTATTCTAATGCTATCTTTAGTATATTCAATTATTCCTTTATGATTTTCTATATATAATTGAATATTGCCAACCAAAGTTATCTTAGGTAAATCAAGTATTATTTCCTTTGGCAGTTCTAAAGCTTCTGCTATATTTGTTTTTAAGTCATCTATTTTTTTACTCATTAAATTTCCTCCTCTATATTAATTTATGCTTACAAAAAAGAAGTAATGCATATGCATTACTTCTTTTTTTCTAAAGCTTTTGGTTTTGATAATATTTCCGATAAAATTACACCTTGAACAAGTTGTGTCTTATCAAATCTTAAATCTATATCATCTCTACCTATTTCTTCTTGTTTTATATAATCTAAGTCTACATTTCTTTTTCTACTTCTATTTCTATCAGAAATTATCTCTTCTTCATCTATTTTGTTTCTGATTTTCTTGTTTCTGCTTAATTTTTTTTCACTATTAGCATAAATTTCTCTTTTCATCTTCAATTCTTTTATTCTTTCTTCTTCTGTGATTCGTTTTTCTTCTTTTATATATCGCTCTTCTCCTATATGTTCTTCTTCTTTTATATGTTTTTCTTCATCCATTCTTGTTTTCTTTGTTTTTAGTTTTCTTTCTTCCATGCTTTTTGGTTTTCTCTCAAACCTATCATAATAATTTGGTATATTCTTTACATCTTCTTTTTTAGTTGCTTGATCATTTTTATTAGTGGAGCTTTTCCTAGCATTTTTTTCTTCTGTTTTTTTCTTTTGACTGAAGCTTTTAAATATTGCTGGACCTAATAAAATTAACAATGGAAATAGTAGATCTAAAAAATCCATATAATCACCTAATCTCTTTTATTGCTATTATTGTTGTTGTCATTTTCTTTGTTTATGTTTGAAATAGATTCTCTCATGTTTGTATCAGACATTATATTTTTCATATTATAATAATCCATAGCTCCCATGTTTCCACTCTTTAATGCTTCTGCAAGTGCAAGTGGTACTTGTGCTTCTGCTTCTACAACCTTTGCTCTTTGGAACTGAACTTCTGCTTTCATTTCTTGCTCCTTAGCAACAGCCATAGCTCTTCTCTCTTCTGCTTTAGCTTGTGCTATCCTCTTATCTGCTTCAGCTTGATCTGTTTGAAGTGTAGCACCTATATTACGTCCTACATCAACATCAGCTATATCAATAGATAATATCTCAAAAGCTGTTCCTGAATCTAATCCTTTATTTAATACATTTTCAGATATGCCATCTGGATTTTCTAAAACTGCCTTGTGAGTTTCAGCACTACCTACAGTAGTTACTATTCCTTCTCCAACTCTTGCAATTATAGTTTCCTCTCCAGCTCCACCTACAAGTCTTTCTATGTTTGCCCTAACTGTTACACGTGCTTTAGCCATTACCTCTATACCATCTTTAGCTACTGCTGCCACATTTGGCGTTTCAATAACCTTAGGGTTTACACTAACTTGTACTGCTTCTAATACATTACGGCCTGCAAGGTCTATTGCTGTTGCTCTTTCAAATCCTAGCTCTATATTTGCTCTTTGTGCTGCTATTAATGCATCTACTACAGTATTTACATTACCTCCTGCAAGATAATGAGCTTCTAGCTTATCTACATCAATGTTAATACCACCTTTTGTTGCCTTTATCATTGGTCTTACTATTCTTGATGGTATAACCTTTCTAAGTCTCATTCCTACAAGTGTGAAAAGTCCTATTTTAACCCCAGAAAAATATGCTGTTATCCATAATCCCACTGGTACAAAACTAAACAACAATGTTAAGAATATTAATACTGCTACTCCAATTATAATTATTGGTATTAAAGCTTCCATTTAATCATTCCTCCTATTTAAAATAATATCTTTCTTACTACAATTCTTGAACCTTCTATCTTCACTATTTTAATTCTTTCCCCCTTCTTGATAAATTGTCCTTCTGTAACTGCATCTAATCTAATATCATCCACTATAATAGTACCTGAAGGTCTAAGTGTAGTCAAAGCTTCACCTTCCTTGTTTAGATACATTATATTATCAATAGTACTTGAATAACCAGAACTACCTTCACCTTTTTCATTTAAAACTATTTTATCAAAATAAGGACTTTTTTGTCCGTATTTTAAGAACAAATACGCTACTAATATACTTAAAACAAATGCTAATATTATAGAGAATATCGCTATTTGTACGTCAGGAGATGCAAGTACTATAGCTACTACTATACTTGCAATACCACCAATGCCAGGTATTCCAAATCCAGGCACTATAGCTTCTATTATTAGTAGTATTATTCCAGCTATAAAGAGTAAAAGTGCTGTCCATCCACTATTTCCAACTATAAAATTACTTCCAAAATATAGGGTAAATGATAGTATTGATATTGTAGCTCCTACACCAAATCCTGGTGTAAATATTTCCACTACTATACCAATAAATCCAATAGTAAGTAATAAACTAAGCACATAAGGATTTACTACAAATTTAGCAAGTTTTGTTATAAAATCTACTTCAGTTACTATTATTTCATCATATTCTATATTTAATTCATCTAATATTTCACTATGACTATTTGCAATAAAATCTGCAAATCCTAATTCTTTTGCTCTTTTAAAGTTCAAATTAAGAAGTCTACCTTCATCAATTATACCATCAATGCTTATACTATTATCTGCCATAGATGCAACAAGTTCAGGATCTCTATCTTTAGTTTCTGCAGTAGATCTAAGCTCTTCTACCCAATATGAAAGTGTCTTTTCAGTATTTGGTATAGGTTCAGCTGATCCTATTGTAGAACCATTTGACATGACAATGCTATCAGCTGATATTGTAAGTAAAACTCCTGCTGATTCAGCTTTGGTATTTACATAGGAAATAGTAGGAATACCAGCTTTTACAATAAGACTTTTTATCTTTTCTGCCTGATCTATAAGCCCTCCAAAAGTGTCTATTTCAAATATAATTGCACGAGCATCATTTTCTGTTGCGATTTTTATTTCTCTTTCTACAAATTGATATGTTGAATTATCAATATCACCTTTTATGGGTATTACATATACATCTTTTTCAGTATCAGCAAATACTAATGATGAGCTTGAAATAATCATAAATATCATAATAAGAAATATAAAAATTTTCTTTTTATTCATACTCTTCACCTCTTTATATCATTATATCTTATTATATCAATAAATTATACGAAATATTTAAAATTTAATGAAAATGAAACAATATAAGCAAAAGCATATCTTTTCGATATGCTTTATTTTTACTTGTTTAATCTTGAAGCTGCATCTTCATCTAATATAAATGTAACATCTGGATGAAGTTGTAATATTGAAGCTGGAACAGATGGATTAATAGGACCTTCTATTGTGCTTTTTATAGCTTGTGCTTTGTTTTCTCCACTTGCTAATAATATTACTTTTTTTGCTGCCATTATATTTTTCATACCCATACTTATTGCTTTTTTAGGTACTTCTTCTTTACTCTTAAAAAATCTTGCATTTGCATCTATTGTTTCTTGCTTTAAATCTACTAAGTGCGTACCTTTAGCAAATTTATCATCTGGTTCATTAAAACCTATATGAGCATTACTTCCTATACCTAGTATTTGCAAATCAATGTTTCCACTTTTTTCCACCAAGCTATCATATCTTTTGCATTCTTTTTCAGGATTTTCAGCTTTTCCATTTGGTACAAAAGTATTTTTTTTGTCTATATTGATATGATTGAACAAATTCTGATTCATAAAACATCTATAAGATTGTTCATTTTCTTCTGATAAATCATAATATTCATCTAAGTTATATGTAGTAATATTTTTAAAATCGATCAATTTATCATTATAGATATTTATTATTTGTTTATATGTACCAATTGGAGTAGACCCTGTTGCAAGACCAAGGACCGAGTCTTCTTTTATACTTACTTGGCTTGCTATAATAAATGCTGCTCTTTTACTCATTTCTTCATAATTTTTCACTTTGATTATTTTCAATTTTCATTACCCCTTCAACTATAGCATTAAATATAATTATAACATATTTTAAATTAAAAAAACATTCTACGACCAATAAGTCGTAGAATGTTTTTATTTGTTAAAATATTTAATTGCAATTTTATTTACAAGACTACCGTCTGCTCGTCCTTTGATTTGAGGCATTACTTTGCCCATTATTTTCCCCATATCTTTCATAGAAGTTGCATTAGTATCATCAATAGCTTGTTTCACTATTAATTCTAATTCAGCTTCAGATAATTGAGGTGGTAAATATTCCATAAGAACAGCAATTTCTTTTTCTGTTTGAGAAACTAAGTCTTCACGGTTACCTTTTTTAAATTCATTTATAGAATCCTTTTTTTGTTTCACTTGTTTAGATATTATATCTAATATAGCTTCATCATCAAGTTCTATTCTTTCATCTACTTCTTTTTGTTTGATAGCAGATCTTACTAATGTAATGGCATTTTTCCTAAGTTTTTCTTTGTTTCTCATAGAATCCTTTAGATCATCCATTAATTTGACTTTAAGTGACATTCATTCACCTTCTTAAAAAATTATCTTCTTTTTTTGTTCTTTTTTCTAGCTGCTTCTGATTTTTTCTTACGAGCTATGCTTGGTTTTTCATAATGCTGTCTGTTTCTAGCCTCTGATAAAACGCCGCTTCTAGAAGTTTCCCTTTTAAATCTTTTAAGTGCATTTTCTAATGACTCGCTATCTCCAACTTTGATTTCTGCCATTTTTCTCCCTCCCCTCATTTCTGCAATATTCCATAAATCTTTGCAGTAAGTGGATATTGGCACTATATAATTATATCTTAAATATAATATTTCTGCAACTATTTTATTTTTAATTTAAAATCTTTT
>NZ_JBQCYD010000005.1:0-81649 GCF_052088025.1 Senegalia sp. (in: firmicutes)
TTATAATTTAGACATGATACAATGTCAAGAATTATTAAAATTACTAAGTTTACATACATTTTCTAAGTTATATATTCTGCCATTAGCTTTTATTTGTTTTAAATCATTCATTTTAAATTGCTTATTATATCTGTAAATATCAGATCCAATATCAAAATCTAAATCACTGATAAAGTTTCTATTGCTGAAAATAAAGTCATCTATTACAATTGGTTTTTTAATATTATAGTAGAGATTATTATATATGTTAAAAACCATGCTTTTTTCTTTCATGTTTTTTATAAAATTTATATTATTTTTAAAGTTAATTATAATATCAAACCTTTTTATGTTATCTATGTTTTTTATTATGCCAAGAGATAAGCCTGTGTTTTGTAAAATTTCTTGAGATACTTCTAAGGATTTATTTTTATTTTCTTTATATATATAAATATTTTTTATCTTAAATGGTATCTTTTCTATTAATTTTTTTAAATCATTTTTTTGGTCATATATAATTAATAGCTCTATTTCTTCTTGTGCTTTATAAAAATTCTTAACTATTTTTTTAATTACAAATGGTATAGTTTTTAATTTTACTTCTTTTGAATAATCATTTGGCTTTAATATCATTTTTTCTAATAATTTGTTTTCTAAATAATGATTATAATCACCTTGAAATATTATTGAAGATATATTTTCGCTATATAAATCTTTTTTTATCACTTTTTCTAATTTTTCTATTAATTTTTCTTCAGATATATTCTTCATTGTAGATAATCCTATATTATAACCTATTGTATTATCTTTATATTCAATTTCTGATAAAATTTTAGCTTCTTTTAATATATCAAATTTTTTTAATAATATATTAGGTATATATTTTTTGAGTTTTTCTTCTTTTAATTCTTCAATATACCTATCTTGATTTAGAATATATATAAATTTATTCAAATTAATCAACTCTTACTAATATCTATTACAAAACATTATATGAGAGAACTTAATCATCTATTCTATTTCATTTATATAGTTATTTAAGGTGTATATTATTTTTTCCTTACTATCTAATTCATTTAATTTACCACGAATACTAGAAGAATTGTGCATACCTTTTATATACCATCCTATATGTTTTCTAATTTCTTTCACTGCCACAGACTCACCTTTATGTTCAATTAATAATTTTAAATGCTTTATACACATATCAATTTTTTCTCCATTGGTAGGTTCAGGTAGAAGTACTCCTTCATTTAATAATTTATCAACCCTATTAAAGATAAAAGGGTTACCTTGAGCTCCTCTGCCTATCATGACTCCATCACAACCTGTATAGTCTATCATCTTTTTAGCATCTTGTGGAGAAAAAACATCTCCATTACCAAGTAAAGGAATATTAATAGCTTCTTTTACTTTTTTTATAATATCCCAATCAGCACTTCCAGAGTAATATTCTTCTCTAGTTCTACCATGTATTGCGACCAAGCTAGCTCCACTTTCTTCTATTACTTTAGCTATCTCTACAGCATTTATATGTTCATCATCCCAGCCTTTTCGTATCTTTACCGTTACAGGTTTATTTGAAACTTTAACTACTTTTGATACTATTTGACCAACTAGTTTTGGATTTTTCATCAAAGCACTACCATCACCATTTTTTACTATTTTAGGTGTGGGACAGCCCATATTTATATCTAGTCTATCAAAATCATCTTTGTAATTTAATTTTTCCTCTACCATCTTTGCCATTATATCTGGATCTGATCCAAATATTTGAAGCGATACTGGTCTTTCTTCTTTTTTGATTTTCATGAGATCTTTTGTGTTTTGATCTCCATAATATAATCCCTTTGCACTTACCATTTCAGTATATATAAGTCCTGCATTTTGTTCCTTACATAAAAGTCTAAATGATAAATCCGTAACTCCTGCCATTGGAGCTAGTGCTATTATTTTCATATTTTCACCTATTTCTAAAAAAGTAAGACTTAAGCTTTCGCTAAAGTCTTACCTTTACTTATTTATTTCATGAATTATTCTTAATCCTTCTAAAGTAAGGAGTTTGTCCACTTCATCTATACTTTCTGATTCTTCTGCTATGAGTGTAGATAAACCTCCTGTAGCTATGATTTTCGCATCTTTTAAGTTTAGCTCTTTTTTCATTCTATTAATTAAATAATCAACTAAACCTACATATCCATATATTATACCTGACTGCATGCTACTTACAGTATTTCTACATATTACTTTATCAGGTTTGGAAAGTTCTACCTTAGGTAGTTTTGCCGCTCTTAGAAATAATGCCTCTGATGAAATCTTTATTCCAGGTGAAATAACACCACCTAGATAATCTCCATTTTCAGATACTGTACAAAATGTAGTTGCAGTACCAAAGTCAACTATTATAACAGGTCCACCATACTTTTTATATGCTGCAACTGCATTTACTATTCTATCTGCTCCTACTTCTTTTGGATTGTCATATATAATGTTCATTCCAGTTTTTATTCCAGGTCCAACTATCAATGCTTCTTTATCGCAATATTTTATACTCATAGCTTGTAATGAATACATAAGTGGTGGTACTACAGAAGATATAATTACAGATTCTACCTCTGTTAATTTGTATCCATTATAGCTAAATAATCTATCTATAAGCATTCCATATTCATCTGATGTTTTATTTTTATCTGTAGAAATTCTCAAATCTTTTAAAAGATCTTCCCCTTGATATATGCCAAGAGCTATGTTTGTATTGCCTACATCTATTACTAAAATCAAATTTTCACCTTCTTATCTACGCTTTTTTCTTAAGTCCTATTACTACCCCACTTACTATTATCATCGCAACTATAACTTCCGGTATTCCATTTGCAATTCCAAGTGTAAGTATTGCCTTTCCAACAAGTTGTGTATCTCCACCAATCAACTTTACAAATCTCTCCCCATAAAATATATATATCATAAATAAAACACCTAAGGTATTTGTAAGGGTTCCTACTACAGATGCCATTATTATTTCAACTGCATTTTCCTTGAATTTCTTGTATGAAAAATATCCTATTAGAATAGTTAATAATATCAAAATAAATTTAAATATTATTGATATATTAAAGATATCTTCTGCAAGCTTCAAACTATTATATAAATCATATGATAAATATAAAAGTGTTGATACCCACATTAGACCAAGTAAAACTACAGAAGACTTTTTGCCTAGTCTTTTAAATAAGGTATAAGAATAATATGCAGTTATTCCTATTAATATCCTTGGTAGTACGGATACTAAAGGATTGTAAAATAGTGGTGATAATACTGTAGGAGCTGTTATGGCTCTTATTATACTAAATATACCAAAAATAAGCCCTACTAAAGCTCCAACTACCGGTCCTTCTATTATAGCTCCAATTATAACAGGAATATGCATTATGGTAGCATTTGCGGGACCTATTGGTATGAATCCTAAAGGTGTAAGTCCAAGTATTGCTGAAATTCCACCAAGCATACCAATAATAGTCAATTTTCTTGTAGACATTGACTTTTTGTTCTTGTTTTTCTTTTTATTTGACATTTTTTCCCCTCCGCTCTAGTTCTTTTTAAAGATACTAGTCGTATTATTTATAGGTTACTGACTACAAACCATTTTAGCAGTTTTTATATCATTTTTCAAATAAAATTTTACTAACTTTCTTTAAACATAATCATTCAAACCTCTAATAGAAATTTCTCCTGAAATAATTCTTTTAATTTTGCCAAATTCATCTTCTATTATAAGCCTTCCTTCACTATCTATATCTACAGCTTTTACTTTTTTTGTTTCATTGACATTTATAAGTCTTACCGTTTTTCCTAGTAATGCTGATTTACGTCTACAAATTTCAAGTGATTTTCCCATGGATTTACTATTTAAAAAGTCTTCATATAGATATTCAAATTCATTTAATATATTTTTTACAAGATTTGCCCTATCAATAAATATTTTGGATTCAATTTTTAATGAAGTCGCTATATCTTTTATATCAGGTGATAAATCTTTTTCTTCTAAATTAACATTTATTCCTATTCCTATAACTATAAAATTAATTTTATCTATTTCACCATTCATTTCTGTTAATATTCCACATACCTTTTTCTTGTTAATGACTATATCATTTGGCCATTTTATTTTATTTTCAATATTAATATCATCTAAAACTTTTGATACTGCTGCTGCTGCGATTTGGGTGATTTTTGGAGCTTCTTCAGGTGCTATTTCTGGTTTTAATATGATAGACATCCATATTCCCTTATATTTAGGGGAAATCCAATTCCTTCCCAGTCTTCCTTTACCCATAGTTTGTTCTTCTGATATAATAACTGATTCTTTATTTTCATTCATTGCTAAATTTTTAGCTTTTTTATTGGTAGAGTCTATAGAATTATAATAATAAATATCTCTTCCAATATACTTTGTAGTAAGTGATTTTTTTATCTTATCAATATCTAATATGTCAGGAGATGAAACTAGTCTATATCCTTTTCTTGATGCAGATTCTATTATATATCCTTCTTCTCTAAGCTTTGAAATATATTTCCATATGGACGTTCTAGAGACATTTAGCATTTCACTAATTACTTCTCCTGATATATATTCATTTTTATTTTCTTTTAGTACTTCTATAATTTTATTTTTCATATATTTCCCCTAATAATATATTAATCTAAATCTATATCATCAATATATTTCTCATTTACATATACCTTACCATCTTTTGATATATCTTCATTTTCTACATTAATATAGTTTGTATTTTCTTCAGTTTTTATATTTTCTGCTAAATCTTTTAATTTATCAGATGCTTTTAATAAATTAGTTTTTAATTTTTCTCTGTTCTCTTTTCCTGTTTCAGGCGATAATAATAAAGCTGCTCCAGCTCCTATAATTAATCCAAGGGTTATACCTTTAACTCCATTACTATTTTCCTTGCTCATAAAATTCATCTCTCCTTTTATTTATTATATCATTTAATATACCCTAAAATACAAGAATAATATAAAAAGAAAAAAAGGGATTAAATAATCCCTTTTTCTTTTAATGCCTCTACCTCTTCTTTACTTAAGTTTAAATACTCTTTTAATACCTCTTCATTGTGTTCTCCAAGAAGTGGTGCAGGTGTTTTTATTTCACCTTGAGTTTCACTCATTTTAATTGGTACTCCAGGAACTTTAGTTTTACCTGCTTTCTTGTGGTTAACTTCTACTATCATTTCTCTTTCTAATACTTGAGGATCGTTTACTACATCTTCAATATCATTTATAGGTCCATTAGGTATACCTGCTTTAGTTAAAGTTTCATACCACTGTTGTGTAGTTTTAAGTTTGAACTTTTCTGCAAGTAATGGTCTCATTTCATCATAATTTTCTCCTCTAAGAGGATTCGTCTTAAATCTTGCGTCTTCTATAAGTTCTGAAAGCTCTAATTCATTACATAATTTTGCCCACAATGCATCATTTCCTGCTGCAACCATGATTTCACCATCTTTAGTGTCAAATGGCTCAAATGGGAATATGGAATTGTGTACATTACCTGCTGGTTTAGGTGACTCTCCATTTACAAAATATCTTGCAATAGCATTTTCAAGTATTGCTACTTGACCATCAAGCATTGCTACATCTACTTTTTGTCCTTTTCCAGTTTCATTTCTATAATTTAAAGCTGCAAGGATTCCTATTGAAGTGAATAAGCCTGCAGTTATATCTCCTATAGAAGGGCCTACTCTTACAGGTTTACCACCTTTTTCTCCTGTGATGCTCATTATTCCACCCATGGCTTGAACTATAGCATCATATGCAGGTCTTGTGCTATATGGTCCAGTGTGACCGAATCCAGATGCTGCTGCATATATTAATTTGGGATTAACTTCTTTTAATTTTTCATATCCAAGTCCTAATTTCTCCATAGTACCAGGTCTATAGTTTTCTACTACTATATCTACCTGTTTTACCATTTCTAAAAACATCTTTTTTGTTTCATCCTTTTTCAAATTCATTGTAATACTTTTCTTGTTTCTATTAAGACTCATAAAGTATGCACTCTCACCATTTTCATATGGGCCAAAAGCTCTAGAGTCATCTCCCACTCCTGGTCTTTCTATTTTTATGATTTCCGCTCCCATATCTCCCAATATCATAGTAGCATATGGTCCTGCAAGTACTCTTGTTAAATCTAAAACCTTAATGTTTTCTAATGCTTGTGCCATAAATATACCTCCTATGTTTTTTATATTAAAACTAGAACACTATAATCTATTATAATATTCTAGCTCTCATATTTATATATTATATTATTATGTTATATATTTACCCTATTATACCTATTAATATCAACAATGCTCCAAACACAACTCCACCAAATCCTAAAATCAATAATTGTCCAAATAATTTTTGTTTATCTTCATTTTCTGGTGCATTTGCCATTGCAAGTGCTCCAAGGGTTGATATAGGTGAATTAGTTACAAGATGAGCTCCAAGAATTATTGCTGTTATTAAAGTAGGTCCTGTTACACCATCTAAGTTCTCTACCGCCCTGGTACTGTTGTTATAAGTGTCGGCATAACAACTCCAGATGCAGATGAAACTGCTGACATAAGCCCTGATATTATTGCTATTATAGGTCCTGCTGTAGTTGAATTCATAAATGTAGATAAACCATCAGTTAAATAATCTATTCCCCCAGCTACAGTAACCACATTTACAAGCACTCCAACACCAGTTACAAGCAGTAAAGTGCCCCATGGTATTGCTGCAATTGCTTTGTTTTGATCTGCTGCCTTTAAAAGAAGTAGTATAACTCCTCCAACGAATGCCGCAAATCCGATATGTGCTTGAAATCCAATTATAGCCACAACCACAAGTGCTATTACAACTAATGTTGTTTTTTGAACTTTATCAAATGGTGCTGGTTTTACTTTATCAGTAGATTGATCTTTTTTAAGTTTAAATCCACCTAATGCTATATATAAAACTGCAGCAAGTATTACTTGTGCTATTATCATATTAATAAATACATGCATAGAAGTGTCATAACCTGCTGCTTGAGCAAGTTGCGTTCCAATTATTCCAGTTGGAGCAATTGGCGAAAGTCCACCTGCATTAGAACCTGCTATTACCATTGCTGCCATAAGTAATGAACTTATATCTTCTTCATTGCCTACTGCCATAGCTATAGGAAGTACCAGTGCACAAACTGCAATATTACCAGGTCCTATTGCTGCTAATACAAGTGAGAACACAAAGAATAATAAAGGAATTAATTTTCTATTTCCCTTAGCTAGATGAGATGATTTACGTGCTAATAATTCTAAAGTACCGTTTACCCTTGCTATACTAAATAAAAATGTCATCCCAACTAAGATAAGAAATAAACTAGTGGAAAAACCAGCTATCAAAGGTTTTCCTTTTGCAGCTGCTCCCGACATTAATCCCATATCTTCTGTCATTACAAAAAAACCTAATATATATGCAAATGCAATACTTACAAGGCCAGTGTTGACCCCTCTTTTAAAACCTATAAAGATAGCTAAAATTAAGATGAGTAATGATACTAAACCTAAACCCATATGCAACTTCCTCCTTTTTTTTAAAACCTAACAATCAATTCAAGAATATTCAAAATTCTTTGATTCAAGTTCCCCACTACTAATTAGTAGTGGGGAACTTGAATATTTAATTTTAATTGTTTATTTAACCAAAGAACATTAATAATAATCCTGCTGCTACTGCTGAACCTATAACTCCTGCTACGTTTGGTCCCATGGCATGCATTAATAAGAAGTTTGAAGGATTTTCCTTTTGTCCAACTTTTTGAGCAACCCTTGCAGCCATTGGTACTGCTGAAACTCCTGCTGCTCCAATTAAAGGATTAATCTTTCCTCCACTTAATTTGTACATTAATCTTCCAAATAATACTCCTGTTGCAGTTCCTACTGCAAATGCAATAAGTCCTAATGCTATTATACTTAATGTTTGTGTTGTTAAAAATAATTCAGCCTTTGCTTTTGCTCCAACTGTTATTCCAAGTAGTATAGTCACTATATACATTAAAGAGTTTTGAGTAGTTTCTGTAAGCTTAGGAACTACTGCTGATTCTCTTATTAGGTTACCTAACATAAGCATTCCTATTAATGCTGCTGCAGAAGGTAATAATAATATTGTAAATAAAGAAACTATAATAGGGAATAATATTTTTTCAGTTTTTGATACATGTCTTAATTGTTCCATTTTTACTTGTCTTTGTTCTTTTGTAGTTAATGCTTTCATTATCGGCGGTTGAATTATAGGTACTAAGGCCATATATGAATATGCTGCTATAGCTATAGGTCCTAATAAATCTGGTGCCAGTTTAGATGTTAAAAACAATGCTGTAGGTCCGTCTGCTCCACCTATAATTGCAGTAGAAGCTGCTTCAGCACCTGTAAAGCTAACAAATGGAACAAATTCATCTAACAATATTGCCCCAATGAAAGTGAAAAATATTCCAAATTGAGCTGCTGCACCTAATAATACACTTTTAGGATTAGCTATTAATGGACCAAAGTCCGTTCCTGCTCCTACACATAAAAATATTAGTGGAGGATATATACCTAACTCAGTTCCTTGGTATATGTAATACAATAGGCCACCTTCATCCATAAGGCCTGCAAGGGGCATATTAACTAGCAGCATACCAAATGCTATTGGTATTAGCAAGTAAGGCTCATAGCCTTTTTTAATAGCTAAGTATAAGAATACTAGTGCTATTACAATCATTATTATCTGTTGAAAGCTAATGGCAGAAAAGCCAGTGCTGTTCCAAAATTCTATTAAAATATCCATCTAGAGTTCCCTTCCTTTCTCAATTAGTAAATTATTCTAAGGATATTAATGGGTCTCCTGAATTAACTGATTCTCCCTTAGAAGTGTTTATTGCTGCAACTTTTCCAGCTCTTGGTGCCATTATTTCATTTTCCATTTTCATAGCTTCTAGTATTAATAATACGTCTCCTTCTGCTACTGTGTCTCCTTCGGAAACTTTAATTTCAAAAACAGAACCTGGCATAGGTGCATTTATTGTTTCTGCTCCTTGAGGCACATCCTTTTTAGGAGCTGCTTTTGGTTGTTCTTGTTTCTTAGCTTGTGGTTTGCTTTGTGGTTTTGCTTGTGGCTTTGGTGCCGGAGAACTACTTTGTACAGTTTTACTTTCTGAAACTCCTCCTACTTCTTCCACTTCCACTTCATAAGTATTTCCATTAACAGATATATTGTATTTTTTCATATTGATATCCTCCTTATTTCTACTTAGTTACCTTATTAAATACTGATCTTTCTCTTCCAGCTCTCATCCATGTTGGAGAATTCTGTGGAATTCTTACTATGTTTTTAATGCTTATATTCTCTACTGTATTTCCTGTATGAGCTGCTATTGCTGCAGCTATTACTGCCACAATTTCCTCATCATTATCACTTTCTTTTTCATTAACTTCTAAAGTTTCTTCTTTTACATTATCTCCAATAGGGGGAGCTGCTTTTTTTACTGATGTCTTTGTAGAATCATCTTTATAAAATATAGATTTAAATCCTCCTAGTATTAATGAGATAATTATTAATGTGAGAAAAACTATACCCATACTAAATAGAGTTATAAACAACGCTTCTCCAAGATTAATTCCATCTTGTATATTCATCTACTCTCACCTCTCTAACTAATCTTATAATGGAAGGTTGCCATGTTTTTTCGGTGGCATTTCTTCTCTTTTACCCCATAACATATCAAAAGCACTTATTATTCTTGGTCTAGTTAATTGAGGCTCTATTACATCATCAATATATCCACGCGCTGCTGCTACATAAGGATTTGCTACTGTATCTCTATATTCTGATATTTTTTCTTTTCTCATTTCTACAGAGTCGACAGCTTCCTTTATGTCTTTTCTAAAGATTATATTAGCTGCTCCTTCAGGTCCCATTACAGCTATTTCTGCACTAGGCCATGCTAAAACAAAGTCAGCTTTAAGATGTCTTGAACACATTGCAATATATGCTCCACCATATGCTTTTCTAAGTATTACAGTAACTTTTGGTACTGTAGCTTCACTATAAGCATATAACATTTTTGCACCATGTCTTATTATTCCACCATACTCTTGACCTGTTCCTGGTAAAAATCCTGGTACATCTACAAGTGTTAGAAGTGGTATATTAAATGCATCACAAGTTCTTATAAATCTTGCAGATTTATCTGAAGCATTGATATCTAAACATCCAGCTAATACCTTTGGTTGATTAGCAACT
The DNA here is from genome assembly GCF_052088025.1 of Senegalia sp. (in: firmicutes). NCBI lineage: Bacteria > Bacillati > Bacillota > Clostridia > Eubacteriales > Clostridiaceae > Senegalia > Senegalia sp. (in: firmicutes). Next base: position 10,288 of record NZ_JBQCYD010000005.1, read on the forward strand.
ATTCCTACAGATTTACCATTTAACCTCATAAATCCAGTTAAAATGTTTTGTGCATAGTAGGGTTGAACTTCTAAAAATTCTCCATTATCAGCAAGTATTGATATGATTTCTTTCATATCATAAGGTTTGTTTGGATTTTCTGGTATTATTTCATTTAGTTTTTCTTCCATACGATTAATTTCATCTTGAGCTTCAAAACTAGGTGGATCTTCTAAATTATTAGAAGGTAAATAACTTAATAAAAGTTTTATGTTATCTAATGTTTCTTCTTCTGTGTTATTTATAAAATGTGCTACACCACTGGTACTATTATGAGTCATAGCCCCACCTAATTCTTCTGCTGAAACTTCTTCTCCTGTAACTGTTTTTATAACTTGAGGTCCTGTTATAAACATCTTACTTGTGTTATCTACCATAAATATAAAGTCTGTTAAAGCAGGAGAATATACTGCTCCACCAGCACAAGGTCCCATAATTACTGAGATTTGTGGTATTACACCTGAAGCTTTAGTGTTATTATAGAATATATTTCCATAACCAAATAGTGCATCTACACCTTCTTGTATTCTTGCTCCACCTGAATCATTTATGCCTATAAGTGGTGCTCCTACCTTAATAGCCATCTCTTGAACTTTACAAATTTTTGCCGCATGCATTTCACCAAGAGAACCACCTATCACGGTAAAATCTTGGGCAAATACATATATTAATCTTCCATCTACTGTACCATATCCTGTTACTACACCTTCGCCTGGAGCCTTTTTATCTCCCATTCCAAAGTTAGTACATCTATGTTCTACAAATGCATCTACCTCAATGAAACTACCATCATCTAATAGGTATTCTATTCTTTCTCTTGCAGTTTTCTTGCCTTTTGCATGTTGTTTTTCAATGCTTTTTTCTCCTCCGCCAAGTTTTATCTTTTCTTTTCTTTGACGTAATTCTTCTATATTTTTATTAGACATATATAAACCTCCTAAGCCTTATATTAATCTCTCTGACATAATTCTATTAATACGCCATGAGTACTTTTTGGATGTAAGAAAGCTATTTTTGCTCCTCCAGCTCCATATCTTGGTTTTTCATCTATTAATCTTATACCTTTTTCCTTCATTCTTTCTAATGCTTTTTCGATATCATCCACTCTATATGCTATATGCTGAACTCCTTCTCCCCTCTTTTCAATATATCTTGCTATTGGTCCTTCCTTATCAGTAGATTCTAATAATTCTATTTCAGTATCTCCAAGTGGTAAAAATGCAGTTTTTACCTTTTGCTCTTTAACTTCTTCAGTTCCTTCTAATTTCATACCTAATACTTCTGTATAAAATTTAAGCGTCTCATCTAAATCTGCTACAGCAATACCTATATGATCTACTTTACCTACCATTTTACATTCCTCCTTTTAAATTATAGCATTAAATAGTTTATCCTTAGCACTATAAGGATCTATGTCTTTATTGTACACGTCTTTTAATATATTGTCTAAAAGATTATATATTTCTTTGTCGTTAAATATTCTAGATTTAATTTCTTCTTCTATTAAATTTACAATTTCTAAGCGTAATCTTGCAAGTCTTCTTTCTTCTAGCTCTCCTGAAGAAATTAAATATTTTTTATGATCATCAATTTCATTTAATAATTCTTTTATTCCTTCATTCTGGCTTGCAATTACATTTAAAATAGGTGGTTTTTTTTCTACTGTTCCCATTTCAACCATCATTTTAATTTCACCTGCAGTTCGCTCAGCTCCATCTAAATCAGACTTATTTATGGCAAATATATCAGCAATTTCCATAATACCAGCTTTTATAGCTTGAATATCATCTCCAAGACCTGGTACCATTATCATAACTACTGTATCAGCAGTCTTTACTATATCCACCTCTGATTGACCTACACCAACAGTTTCAACAAAAATATAATCACATCCAAAAGCATCAAATATCTTTATTGCACCATGAGTTGCCTTAGAAAGTCCTCCAAGATGGCCTCTTGTGCCCATACTTCTTATAAATACATTGGGATCAGTAGATAATTTATTCATTCTTATTCTATCACCTAATATAGAACCACCTGTGAAGGGGCTAGTAGGGTCTATGGCTATGATCCCTACTTTTTTACCCCTATCACTTAATTCTTTGCTAAGTCTATAGGTAAGTGTAGACTTTCCACCACCTGGGGGTCCAGTAATGCCAACAATATGAGCATTTCCTGTTTTCTTATATACTTCTTTTAATATTTCTATAGAGCCTGGTTCATTATTCTCAGCTTTAGTAATAGCTCGAGCACATGCTCTTTTATCTCCATCAAGGAGTCTATTTACCAAATCCAATATTACCACCACCTAAGCTTAATTATCTTTTTAAGTTATTTCTTATAAAGTCAATAGTTGTGGTAGTAGGTGTTCCAGGTGTAAACACTTCAGCTATTCCTGCTTCTTTAAGACCTGAAATATCATCTTCTGGAATAACACCTCCACCTACTATAAGCACATCGTCTGCGCCTTCCTTTCTTAATAAATCAACTATTTTAGGAAATAAATGATTGTGAGCTCCTGATAATATACTTAAAGCTACAACATCTACATCTTCCTGTACTGCTGATGCTACTATTTGTTCTGGTGTTTGTCTAAGTCCTGTATAAATTACTTCCATTCCTGCATCTCTTAATGCTCTTGCAATAACTTTCGCACCTCTATCATGACCATCTAATCCTGGTTTTGCAACTAATACTCTAATAGGTCTATCCATTTAAAATCCTCCTCATTTAATCTTTATAGCATTACTGCTTGCTCATATTCTCCAAATACTTCTCTCATAACACCACATATTTCACCTAAAGTAGCATATTCTTTTACTGCTTCTATAATATATGGCATAACATTTTCTTCAGTTTCACATGCTTTTCTTAAAGCCTCTAATTTAGTTTTTACTTCTTCATTGTTTCTTTCTTCTTTTAATTGGTCAATCTTTTTCATTTGCATTTCTCCAACTTTTGGATCAACTTTTAATAAACCTTTAGGTGCTTCTTCTTCAGCTTGGAATTTATTTACTCCAACTACTACTTCTTCTCCACTTTCTACAGCTTTTTGATAATTATATGCTGCATCCATTATTTCTTTTTGGATATAACCTTTATCAATTGCTTTTGGAGCTCCACCTAATTCATCTATTTTTTCTATATATTCCATAGCTAATTTTTCTATCTCATCAGTTTTAGCTTCTACAAAGTAAGATCCTGCAAGTGGGTCTACTGTGTTTGTAACTCCACTTTCATGTGCTACAACTTGTTGAGTTCTTAGTGCTGTTCTTACTGAGTTTTCAGAAGGAAGTGCCATAGCTTCATCTTTAGAGTTAGTATGAAGTGACTGAGTTCCTCCAAGTACAGCAGCTAGAGTTTGAATAGCAACACGTACTATATTGTTTTCTGATTGCTGAGCTGTTAAAGTTGAACCACCTGTTTGAGTATGGAATTTTAACATCATTGATTTAGGGTTTTTAGCCTTATATCTGTCTTTCATAATTCTAGCCCATAATCTTCTAGCTGCTCTGTATTTTGCAACTTCTTCAAATAAATCATTATGTGCATTAAAGAAGAATGAAAGTCTTGGTGCAAATGAATCTACATCAAGTCCTGCTTCAATTGCTGCATCTACATAAGCTATACCATCTGCTAGAGTAAATCCTACTTCTTGAGCTGCAGTCGATCCTGCTTCTCTTATGTGATATCCTGAGATACTTATTGTATTCCACTTAGGTACATTCTTTGAGCAATATTCAAATATATTAGTTATAAGTCTCATTGATGGTTCTGTTGGGAATATATAAGTTCCACGAGCTATATATTCTTTTAAAATATCATTTTGGATAGTTCCTCTAAGTTTATCTTCTGATACTCCTTGCTTTTCTGCTACTGCTATATACATTGCAAGTAATACTGCAGCCGGAGCATTTATAGTCATAGATGTACTAACCTTATCTAGTGGTATTCCATCAAATAATAGTTCCATATCCTTTAATGAATCAATTGCAACTCCAACTTTTCCAACTTCTCCTTGAGATAATGCATGATCTGAATCATAACCAATTTGTGTTGGTAAATCAAATGCAACTGAAAGTCCAGTTGAACCTTGCTCTACTAAATATTTATATCTTTTATTAGACTCTTCAGCAGTAGCAAATCCTGCATACATTCTCATAGTCCAAAGTCTACCTCTATACATAGTAGGTTGAACTCCTCTAGTATAAGGGTACATTCCAGGGAAACCTAAATCTTCATTGTAATCTAAATCACTAATATCAAGTGGAGTAGAAAGTCTTTCAACTTCAAGTCCTGACACACTCGTAAATTTTTCTTTTCTTTCAGGAAATCTTGCTAGAGATTTATCCACCTTATTCTCTTGCCATTCTTTTTTTGCTTCTTTGATATCTTTCATTTTTTCATCTTTATCCACAATATTGCCTCCTTTAGAGTTAAAAATATTTATTTCATACTACCCTCTTTTAGAAATTTCTCATGCCATGATAGCGCTTTTCCTATAGTATGAGGGGTATGTTTATATTTACCTTCTAGTGCTTGATTATAATAATCATAAAGTTTTTCTTTATAATCAGGATGTGCGCAATTTTCTATTATAGCTTTAGCTCTTTCTTTAGGGCTTAATCCTCTTAAATCTGCAACACCTTGTTCTGTTACTATTACATGTACATCATGTTCTGTATGATCATGATGAGATACCATTGGTACTATACTAGATATATCACCATCCTTAGCTATAGAAACCGTAGTAAATATAGAAAGATAAGCATTCCTAGTGAAATCTCCAGATCCTCCTATACCATTCATCATTCTAGAACCCATTATATTTGTAGAATTCACATTCCCATAAATATCTACTTCAATTGCAGTATTCATAGCTATTATTCCAAGTCTTCTTATTACTTCTGGATTATTACTTATTTCTTGTGGTCTAAGTAAAACTTTATCTTTGTATTTTTCAAAGTTTTTATAAAAATCATCTAATCTATCAGGGGACACAGTAAGCGAAGTACCTGATGCAAATACTACCTTACCAGAATCTAATAAATCTAGTGCTGAATCCTGAATTACTTCAGAATATATTTTAAGTTTTTCAAAATCAGAATCTATAAGTCCTCCAAGTACAGCATTGGCAACACTTCCTACTCCTGATTGAAGGGGTAATAATTCATTTGGAATTCTTCCTTCTTCAACTTCTTTTTTAAGAAAAGATATTAAATTTGTAGATATTTGTTTTGATATATCATCAATAGGAGCTACTGGTCTTGTTCTATCTTTTTTATCTGATATAACAACAGCTACTATTTTTTCAGGATCACAAGGAATATAATCCGTTCCTATTCTTTCTTCTGTTTTAGTTACAGGAATAGGTTTTCTATTTGGTGGATTTAAAGGAGAATATATATCATGTATCCCTTCAAGTGACAAAGGTTGACTAGTATTTATCTCCACTATGACCTTGTCTGCCTTTTCAATAAATACATTTGAATTACCTACAGATGTTGATGGTACTATTCCACCATCTTCTCTTATAGCTACTGCTTCTACTAAAGCAATATCTATATCACCAAAGAAGCCATATTTAACCCATTGAGGTGTATGACTTAAATGCATATCAGCATATTCTATGCTACCATCATTTATACCATTTCTAGAATCTTTGTTTGTTTGATAAGGATATCTTCTTTTAAGTACACCACTTCTTGCAAGTGCTCCATCTAATTCATCTCCTACAGATGCACCTGTAATTATAGTAAGTTCTAAATCATCTCCATTTTCTTTTCTTTTAGCTAATTCAAGAGGTACTGACTTTGGATAACCTGCAGGAGTAAAACCACTAGTTCCTACAATCATTCCTTTTTCAAATAATTTTGCAGCTTCAGATGCATCCATTATTTTTTCTTTAAGCTTTTCATTTCTAAGTCTTTTTTCTAACATATACTTCCCTCCTAATTTTATACTAATTTACCATTGATCTTATTGAAAGTTTTATGACATGATTTTATAGTTGTTAATATAGCTTTTTTAGCAGATCCAAAATAATGTTTTTGCACCTTAGCTTCTATGATGTTTAGATTTGTTATATTTTCACCTACTAATAAATCTTTTACAAAAGTCCTACCAAGATATGTAGATAAGGTAGGCTCAGCATCCAATATTTCACCTGTTTTTCTATCTACTGTTATTGCAAGTGCTATTACTCCATATAATTCCCTTGCAGTAATTCCTTCTGGTAATTTTGCATATCCCGTTAAAAAAACTTCATTTCTTCTCAATATAGCCACCCCAATTAAAAGCTTTTACTTATATATTAACAGAAAAATTGCTCAATGGGTAATTATATATAGATTTTAATTAATATTTCTTGATTGTTTAATAATTAACGGAATTAAAGGATAATAAAAAAACACAGCAGTACTAAGGTATGAACTTAGGCTACCGTGCTATAGTTACTTCTTTGATAAAAGGTTGTTTTATCACCACAACTATATGGTATCTCTATTGAGTTTTCAAAATCTTTTATTAATTACATTATAATACAAGCTTTAGTAAAAGACAAGTATAAATCAAACTTTATTAATATATATAAATACATATATATTGTTTTCGACATAATTTAATATTACCCGGGAAATTGCGACATTATATATGAAAATAAACCTAAAAAAGATGGCTTAAAAGCCATCTCTTTTATTCTTCATCTTTATTTTGATTTTTATCATCAATTTCTTTTTCATTACTTTCAATTGATTCTTCTCTATCAACAACTATTTTTTCTTCTATATTTACTTCTGATATATCTTCATTTTTTGGTTTTTCTTTTGTTTCTTCATATGCCTCTTTGATTTCAATATCTTCATCAAATATAGCATTGAATTCTTTCTGATTTAATGTTTCTTTTTCTAGTAGCTTTTGTGCCACTTCATGAAGTTTATCTATATTCTCAGTTAAGAGATCCATAGCAGCTGTATATGCTTTTTGAATTATGTGTTTCATCTCATGATCTATTTCAGATGCCACTTCTTCACTATAATCTCTACTATTTCCTAAGTCTCTGCCAAGGAATACTTCATTTTCATTTTTACCATAAGTCATAGGTCCAAGTTTGTCACTCATACCATATTGAGTTACCATGCCTTTAGCTATCTTAGTTGCTCTTTCAATATCATTTGAAGCTCCTGTACTTATATCATCTAACACTAATTTTTCTGCTACTCTACCACCTAATAATTCAATGATTTTTTCTTCCATTTCAGTTTTAGACATATAACTTCTATCTTCAGTAGGCAAGCTCATAGTAAAACCACCAGCCCTACCCCTTGGCATTATAGTAACCATATGCACTGGATCTGCATTTGGTAATAATTTTCCTACCACAGCATGGCCTGCTTCATGATAAGCTGTAAGTTTATTTTCTTTTGCACTTCTTACTCTACTACGTTTTTCAGGTCCTGCTATTACTTTTGTTATTGCTTCTTCTAAAAGTCTCATAGGGATTTCCTTTAATTCTTCCCTTGCAGATAAAAGAGCTGCTTCATTCATCAGGTTTTCTAAATCAGCAGGAGTAAAACCTATTGTCCTTCTAGCTATTATTTTCAAATCAATATCTTCTGCTAAAGGCTTACCTTTTGAATGAATTTTAAGTATAGCTTCACGTCCAACTATATCTGGAACGCCAATTTGTACCTGTCTATCAAATCTACCTGGTCTTAACAAGGCAGGGTCTAATATGTCAGGTCTATTTGTTGCTGCTATAATTATAATACCTTCATTAATTCCAAAACCATCCATTTCAACAAGCAATTGATTTAGTGTTTGTTCTCTCTCATCATGACCTCCACCAAGTCCTGCTCCTCTTCTTCTACCTACTGCATCAATTTCATCAATAAATATAATACAAGGTGAACTTTTCTTAGCTTGTTCAAATAAGTCTCTAACACGAGACGCTCCAACACCTACAAACATTTCCACAAAATCAGAACCACTTATACTAAAAAATGGTACTCCTGCCTCACCAGCAGTTGCCTTTGAAAGATATGTCTTACCTGTTCCTGGAGGGCCTACCATTAAAACACCTTTAGGAATTCTCGCACCTAAATGAGTGAATTTTTGTGGTGATTTAAGAAAATCTACTATTTCTATTAATTCTTCTTTTTCTTCATCAAGTCCTGCTACATCATCAAATGTAATTTTATTTTTTGGATCTTCTTTATGCATTTTAGCTTTGTTTTTACCAAAGGACATTACCTTTCCTCCGCCACCTTGGGACTTTTGCATAAATACAAACCAAAAGACTACAAAAATAAGTATCATAAATATAGTGGGCAGTGCTGCTATATACCAAGGCGTACCTGGATTTGGTTCTGCATTAACCTCTATACCACTTTCTTCTATCACTTCATCATAATATTCTTTTTGTACCTCTGGAACATATGATGTGAACTTAGTATTATCATCATCATTTAATGTACCTTCAACCATATTTTCAACTAATTTTATTTCTTTTATATTTCCTTTTGCTGCCTCTTCTTTAAAGTCTGTATAACTTAATTGGAGGGTTTCAGTTTGACCATCCATAAAATATCCTACAAACAATATAATAACTACAAATATAAGCAAATATGCACTTATACCTCTAAAAAATTTCTTCAAAAGTGTTCCTCCTTCCACATTAAAAGCCTAATATTATACATTTTAACACATTTAAAACTAAAATACAATTATAATTATTTATATATTTTTTCTTTTAATACTCCTATATATGGAAGGTTTCTATATTTTTCTGCAAAATCTAGTCCATAACCTACTAAAAATGCATCTGGAACGTTAAAACCTACATATTTGACATCCATATCAATTTTTCTTCCCTCTGGTTTATCAAGTAAGGTACATATTTCAATACTCTTAGGATCTCTTGACTTTAATATTTTCATTAAATAACTAAGAGTTAAACCACTATCTATTATATCTTCTACTATTAATATATTTTTGCCCTCTATGCTAGAATCTAAGTCCTTTATGATTTTTACAACTCCAGAAGACTTAGTACCTTCTCCATAGCTAGATACATCCATAAAATCTATTTCTAAAGGTATGTCTATGTTCTTTATTAAATCACTCATAAACATTACTGCACCTTTAAGTATACAAATTATAGTTAATTTTTCACCCTTGTAATGTTTTGCTATAGCTTTACCAAGCTCAGCATTTTTCTTTTGAATTTCTTCTTCACTGATTAAAATTTCTTTAATATCGCCTTTCATTTTTACCCCCTATTTTTTATTGAAATAATTAAAACCTTGCTTGTATCGCTATCAACTTTATAATCTTCACTTATTCTATTACCTACTACCCATAAGATACCTTTATTATCACAAATAAGAGGTGTTTTTTCTCTTTTATCTCTTGAAACCTTCTCATCGATAAAAAAATCCTTTAATTTTTTATTGCCTTTCATGCCCAAGGGTTTAAATCTATCTCCAGGTTTTCTAAGTCTTATGTATAAGCCATCTTCTATTTTATCATAATCAAAATACTTTATAAACATATCTTTTTTATTTATTGTTTTTATTTTTTCATTTGTTATTTGAATGTTTATTTCTAAATCTAATTCATCTATATAATTTATATCATTTAAGCTTAATTTGTGATTAAAGCTTTGCTTTAAATTTTCTTTTTTTAATCTAATTTGAATACAATTATAATCTATATAGGCTTCTAGATTATTTGTTAAATCTACTTTTTTACCTGTCTTGCTTTTTTCTATTAGTTTTATTATTTTCTCTATATGAACTTGTTCAATTTCTTTTAAATGTCCTATAATATCTTCTATAGCAAGTCTTATAATCCTATATTGTATAGCTTTATGATTTTTACTAAATAAGTTTATATTAATAGAAATATCATCCTTAGATATTTTTTTAGATATGGATTTAAATTTTTCATATGCATAGCTATTCATGAAATTTGAATCCATCTTCATTATTCTAGAAGTATTATAAAGAGTATCTATAAGTGCAGGATTATATTCAGATTTTAATTCAGGTATTAAATTCAATCTTATTTTATTTCGTCTATAAATATCTGTTTCATTGCTTTCATCTATTCTTACTCTTATATTTTTTTCTACTATATACTTTTCTATATCTTCTCTTTTTATATCAAGTATTGGCCTAATTATATCATTAGATTTAAAATTCATTCCCTTTAACCCATCTATGCCCGTACCTCTTAAAAATCTCATAATCATAGTTTCTGCTTGATCATTTTTATTATGTGCTACAGCTATGCTTCCTTTATTATCGTATTTTTTTAATGTTTCCCTAAAGAAATCATATCTTAATTCTCTTCCTGCTTCTTCTGAGGAGATATTTTTTTCTTTAGCATATCCATTCATATCAACCTTTGTAGAATGAAATTTAAGCTCATTTTTTTTAGAATATTCTCTTACAAACTCTTCATCCTTATCTGTTTCCTCTCCACGTGTACCATGATTTATATGACAAACTATTATATTAAAGTTTATATATTTTTTCAACTTACATAATATAGAAAGTAAAAACATTGAATCAGGACCACCTGATACCCCAACAACTATATTATCATATTGTTTTATTAGTTGATATTCTTTTATTGTATTTAATATTCTCTTCTCCATTTAATCCCTCTTTTAAATTATATGTTTTTTATTAAAAAGCTTAAAAAAACTAAAAATAGTCCTATACTAGTTATAAAAACTTTATCTATAACTTGATTATAATAACTACTTTTATTTGGGCTAATCATATTTTCCATATCATATATATAAGCAGATATTTTATATTCACCTTTTAAACCTCTTATAATTAAACCTTTAATATCTTTATTAATTTTAAATTCCTTTATCTTATATATTATATTCTCAATATTATTTGTCAATGGATTATATGTTTTTTTAGTTATTATTGAAACTATTAACATATTAATAGAAAAGACTAATGATCTATCATCATAATATGATTTATCTAAAAATGATTGGGCATTATATGAAGGAGTGTATTCTTTTATAGATTGTCCCACTTTTGATACTCCAGCAAAATCTATTATTTTTATGCTTTTAGTATCTTTTTCAATTATGATATTGGATATATTTATATCCCAATAGATATATCCGGATTTATAAATCTCATCTAGATATGTAGATAAGTCTAAAATTTTAGCTAATATTTTTTTTATATCATTTTCTCTTGTAAAATATGTCTTTAAATCTACCCCCTCAATATATTCCATGATAAAAAAATGTTTATATACATAGTTAATATACCCATCATCTAGTTCATAAACCTTAGGGGCAAAAGAAAATGATATATTTTTTAAAAAGTTAAACTCATTTGTTATAGATCTGATATCATCTGAGCACTTTAGGGCAAATTTCTTTCCCTTTTTATCTTTTACAAGATATACCTTTCCAATACTTCCTTTGCCTAATACCTTTTCTATAGTATAGGTTTTTTTATTCCATTTTCCTGTTATTAAAGTTCCCTTTTTCATAAATCCATTCTTTTCCTATAATTATTTTCTACTTCATTAAATTCAATTATTCTAAAAGCGCCTTCTAGAGCTTCTGCAGTAGGGGTTAAACCACCTATATCTATCTTTTTTAAATTATTTTTGATTATATTTATATCATCTGTAAAATCACATATTAGCTTATAATCATTATCTTTATATGGAAATATCACTACACCTATATTATTTTTTCCTTTTCTTGATTTTAATATATGTAAAAGATTTACTATAGATTTCTTTGCTTCTTGTATTTTAAATTTCATGCTTTTAGATGTATCTAATAATATTATAGTTTTTAAATCTAATGTATCTGATAAATCCTCCATCATATTAATTACTTTTTCTCTAGAATTAGGATTAATATCTTTTATATCCTTATTCATTAAACTTTTAAGCTCATGATTGATTACTGAATTTAGTGTATTATATATGGATTTTTGTGTAGTAGTATATATTGTAGAATTTAAATTATCTAAATCTGTACTTTCAAATACTCCCTTACCAAATTGAGCTATTTGTTGCATTTCAAGTAATGTGCTTTCACTACTATTTTCATCTAATATTCCTACTACACTTATAGTAATTCCGCTTTTAACTATTGGATTTATACTATTAATTGGATTTTTCAATCCATTTGATTCTCCATCGGTAACTAAAATTATTTGCTTAAGTAATATTTTATTTTTCATTTTTTTACCCCCTATTAGCATTTGTCTAAATTATTGCCAATAGGGGGTTGATTATACTTATCTTTTTTTCCACACTTTAGTTACTAATACTGTCATATCATCTTGACTTTCTTCTGTTGATATATTGATTGAATTTTTGAGTATAGTATCAGCTATGGTCTGTGGGTTTTTACTATTTATATTCCTGATTATATTTTCCATCCACTTTTCTTTATCATCAGATTCTTCATTAGAATCTAATAGTCCATCTGACATCATAATTATAAAATCTCCATCTTCTATATTGGATTCATAGATGTTAAAATCTATTTCTTTTAATATTCCTACAGGCAATGTATGTGAGTTTATTATTTCAACCCTATCTTTTTTCTTTATAAAAGTAGGAGCTGATCCAATTTTTATAAATTGTGCATTCCCTTTATATAAATCAAGTATAGACATATCAATAGTAGTAAAGACCTCTTCATTAGATTTTAATACTAATATTGAATTTATAGTTCTAAGTGCTAATTCCTTATCATAACCTGCTTCTAAAAATTTTTCTAATAAACTTATGGTTACACTACTTTCTGCCTTTGCAGTTTCTCCTCTACCCATACCATCACTAAGTACAGCATAATAATTGTTTTGTCTTTCTCCAAACGTATAACTATCTCCTGATATATAATTTTTATTATCATAACCTACTGCAACTCTTGTAACTGAACTATATCTATTTGATTTTATTAATTTGAATTTAACTCCTTTATCATATTCTAAATCACTTGTTGAAAATCTATCCCTTATTAGTCTATATCCTATAACCTCTGATGCCACATTAATCACTTTTCTTATCATCCTCTCTTTATTTGTACTTATATTTAAATCTATATATATTTCAAACTTTCCTTCTTTTGATTCTGTTACAGTTATTTCTTTTATAGGTATATCTTCTTTTTTAAGTTCACTAAATATAGCCCTTTCTACTTCCTCCTTAAATCGTATATCACTATAAATTTCCTTTGCTAAATCTTCTATTATGGTACTTACGCCTTCTAATTGTTGAGATACCATTTGTCTACTTTCTATTATTTTTCTTTCCCATTTATAATTTAATCTATAAATCTTAAATATATTATTGATTTTTTCTATAAATTGATTTTTATTATTACATCTTTTATAAAATAATTCAGGTAAATCTATTTCAGTCATAGAACCTTTCTTTTCTAATTTAATTATTATTTCAATCATATTATTATAGGTGTTTTGAAAATCATTTTGCCAGCATATTCTATTCATAGAACATTTATTGCATATTTCATTTGCAGCAGAATCCACTAATAATGATATGTCATCTTCCTCCAATATATCTTTTTTATATGATACTTGCTTTAATATATCTGATAATTCCTTGAATACACCAGAAAATTCATTGAGTCTTCTAAATGTCATATCCTTTATTCTATTACTATAAACATCTTCTACTAAATAACCTTTATCTGCTCCTACTATTATTTTATTTCCTACTTTAGATATATTTTTTGAAATTAAAAAGAAAATTATAGAAGCTATTATCATTTCTTTAAAACCTATTAATTCCTTGGAAATACCATTTATATAAAATGACATAATTATATTTCCAATAGTAAAACCTATTATTATTCCAATCTTTCCCAAATCTTTAAATATTCCTGAAAGCAAACCAGATATAGCATATATAGATACAATATAAGGCATGTCTACTTTGGACATGGAACTTATAAGCCCCATACTTACACCCACTACAGTAGCCATACTAATTCCTCGTGTATATGCAAAGAACATTATGAGAAATACTCCTAATATATCCATTAAAGATAGATTAAATAATGATATCCCAGAGGCTCCTGTTACAGCTATTGATAACATGATTACAGAAGAAATCATTTCTTCATTAGTAAATAATCTGTTTTTTATGCTATCTAAGGAATCTACACTATATGTAAATATAAATGAGATTGCAAAAACTATAATAGCTTCAAATATAAATATCATCAAATCATATAAATAAAAGCTTGTCCCTATCATCATCATAAATTTAAAGGTAAATAATATGCTTGCTGCAAGTATTCCAAAGAACATTTTACCTTTTTTAATTTCTAATACATTCATTACAAGATATATAGTAATCATAGGTATAATGTATTTATAACTAGATAGTCCATGTACTGTGATTGTTCCAATACTTGTTGCTAGTAACATAGATATTTTAGGATTATATTTCAAAGAATACGATGTTATAAAAGCTATTCCAAAAGGTGTAAGATTACCCATTATTGAAGCTTTAGATATGAAAAATGCTAATAAAAATAATGCTATATCACTTTTTGAAATTTCCTTTTTATCTATTCCTTTTATTATAAAACTAATTATTTTTCTTTTATTCTTTTTTAGTCTTACATTATTTAATTCAGTATTTATCATTATAAAAACACCATCCTTTGCTGCTATGTATTTATATTTTAACAGTAATATGATGAAATATTTGTCGCTTATCGTTGTCTGAATACAGAAAGTTTTCGCCATTTTTTTTATAATTATTCTTTTTTATTTTTAAATTACTTAAATGAATTTTAAGACATTAAAAAAGATGTCTTAAAATGGTTACCATTTTAAGACATCTTTTTTTATATATAATAATTGCTATGATAAAACAGATAAACTGCTTTATTGGATTTAAGATTTAGAATTCATACCTTTTTTCGAATCTCTGGATTTAATTTGATCTTGTCTTTCATTACTGTCTTTTAAGAATTTAGAAAGCTTATCTTCAAAAGATAATCCTTTCATCTTTGGGTCTGCTTTTTTAGACCAATCAATTTCTTGCGGCTTATTTGTTTTAGGTTTGGCTTGTCTTATAGATAAACTAATTTTACCTTTTTCTACTGATAAAACTTTCACCTTAACCTTTTGTGCTTTTTTCAAATAATTATTTATGTCTTTAACATAATCATCAGAAACCTCAGAAATATGAACTAATCCAGTTTCACCTTCACCTAATTGGATAAAAGCTCCAAAATTAGTTATACCAGTAACTACTCCTTCGACAATACTGTTTACTTTAACGGGCATAAATACAATACTCCTCCTTTTAATATCTCTCTACTAATTCTACTAAAGTATATATTAATATTTAATATATGTCAATATTATAACTATTTTAATCTTCTTTATCAAATATGTTTTTTAGCTTGTTTTTATCTATGTATATTATTTCATTTGGCTTTACCATGAAAAGTTCTTCTCTTGCTACATTTTCTATATGTTGTAAAATGTTTTTATATTCTTTTTTTTGTTTTTCATTATCAAGGGAATCTATATAAGAAATTGGATTTTTAGCAGATGATATTTTGTTTAAATATTCTGCCTTCTTGCCCTTATCTTCTATGAATTTTTCCAACTCCTGTTTTTCATTTTGTTCTTTTTTAATATTAGAATCTAAATTATTTATTTCAAATTCTTGGCGTATGAAAATACTAGCTAAATAAACAACTAATACTAACATTAAAATATATTTTATTTTAAATTTCTTTTTTTTATTTTTCATATTAGGTCCCCTATTCCTAATTATTGTAATACCTAATTACATTATATGCTATATTTTATAAAATTTAAAGAGATAAACAAAAGAATATTAATCTTTTTTTATAAATATACATTTAGATTTACTTTTTATTTTTCCAATAATCTTTCTATACCCATTTTTATTCTTTTTTAATATTTTCTTAATAAATCTTTTTTTTATATTTATGACCTTTTTTAGGGGAAAAAGGATAATAAATATAATTTTTCTAAAAACTTTTACAATAATATTACTTAAAAATATTTTATAAAGAATTCCTCCAACTAAAAAACCAAGAAATACATACCATCTAAGTTCAGCCCAGTTACTATAAAACAAGAAAAATAAAACAATTATAGAAACTAATATAAAAAAAATAGTATCTCCTATTATAGTAGCAATTTTTTTAGGATTAATAAAATATCTAAAGAGTCTATATAAATCATATATGAAACCTATGAATATTCCACCTAAAGTTAATTTAAGAAATATATAAAATTGTTCTAATACCAAATTCGACATGCTACTCCTCCAGTTAAAACTATTTAAACATTTTCTTTAAAAAATTACCTTCCTTTGATCCTAAACTAGTTTTATTACTATAGGTTAGAGATTCTATCAAACCTTCAATTTTTACATTTCCATCTTCTAAATTCAATTTACTGATATTTAAATTTTCACCTTTTATAGTTAAAGAACCCCTTAGCGTATATATCACTATCTGAGTTTCATTAAAACTTTCTACTTGTTCCACCCCTGATACATTTAGTTTCTCTCTGTTTTCTAAAGATAAATTTTGTAATTTCATCTCTCTTTCCATATTATCCCCTCCATTAACCTATAGAATAAGATATGAAATCAAATGCTAGTTTATTACAAAGTAAAGTAAAAATCACTCCATAAATTCTAAATGAATTTATGGAGTGATTTTATTGTATTATTTTATACATTTCACTAGCTTTGCCTTTTGGTGCATGATCTAGAAGCTCTAAAACTTCTATTTCCATTTTATTATTGCCAAAGTTAATTTCGATTCTATCACCTACAGAAACTTCAGAGCCTGCTTTTGCACTATTACCATTTATAAGTACACGACCAGTATCACATGCTTCTTTTGCTACAGTTCTTCTTTTTATAATTCTAGAATTCTTTAAAAATTTATCTATTCTCAATAAATTCACCTCTTAATAATTAATATATTTTAATTTTATAATATTAACAAGTATATTTCAACTTAAAGATGTAAATCTCTCTTTGGGTAAAATAAAAATGTACTTATTATTCCTATAGCTATTATAATTAAAGATATAACTATATATTCTAATTTTAGATTTAAATTTCCTGCTATATATGATGCTTTGAAGTACTCAAATGGTGTAATATACTTCAAAAAGTTTAATTTATCTGTTAGGCCTATGAGTACTGATATTATATATGTTACTAGCAAAATAGTAAGTGAAATATTCCCTGATTTTTTATATCTTTTTATTACTGAAGCTATACTCATTCCAATACTTAAAAATATTAATTGACTTATAAAGATTCCAATAAATAAAAGTGATAAGAATTTATAATATTCATTACTAGGATTGTATCTCATTGATATTATAATAATAGTCAAAACCGTTACTACATTTAAACTTATAAGTTCTAAAGTAGCTGCTATTATTTTGTTTAATATAACTTTTTTTCTTGAAATTGGAAGTGTAAATAAAAATTCAGCTGTCTTATCTCTTTCTTCCTTTGAAATGATAGAACTACCTAAAAGACTTGCATGAATTGAAAGTGGTAAATATATATATAGGGATATAAGACTGATAAAGCCCGTTAAAGTAGTCATATCAGCATCCAAAAAGCCTAGTGCAGATAACATTGCATCTGGAAATGAATCAAGCACATCATTTATAGCAGGACTATCCCTAAATGCATCAAACTCAGTCATAACTGCTATAATCAGTAAAATCATAGATATAGACCATATGATAATGGATTTAAAATCAGATTCTAATTCTCTTTTAATTATATTCATGTTTTCACCTCACTTATAATGAATGAATATCTCGTTTTATATATAAATTATAGCTAGCTATAAAAGATATTGTTATAACTATTAAAGCTATAACTAAAAGAGATAAATTATATTGACCATTTTTCAAAATATATCCTGGTTCAAAATAATAAAATGGTGTCATATATCCTAAAATATCACTAGATAGTATTCCACTTATAGAATTAATAACATAAAAACCTATTGAAATACCAAGAGAATAGCTTGTTACAGAGCGTATTTTACTTACAATTACAGATATAAACATTCCAATTCCAAGGAAAAACAATTGAAAGATTGGTATTGTACTAAGTAAAATGATTACATTTATTTTATTATAACTTTCTCCATTATTAAACAATTCAAGTGCTATGAAACTTGAAATAGATACTATTAATGTGGTTATTAATAAGCTTAAAAAGCTAGCAAAAAATTTAGCAAAATAAATCTCTTTTCTAGAAATAGGTTTGCTCATTAAAAAATCTGCTGTTAATTCTCTTTCTTCTTCTGAAAGGATAGAAAACCCATAATTAGCACTTTGTATAGCAATAGCAAGTTCTATCATACTAAATGTAAGGGCAAAATATCCTATCAATGTAGTAAAAGAAAGTCCTTGCTGCATACCAAATGCCTGTAAAAATTCATCGGGCAGACTTTGCATAAGCTCATTAAAGCCCTCTGCATCTGAGACTAAACCTGGAAAAAAAGCCATGTAAAATATCATAAATGCTGCTAGAGAAATAGACCATATAAGAATGGATTTTCTTTTCATTTTAAATTCATGTTTAAATATATTCATATTTTCCACCTACCTATAATAGTGCATAAATACTTCTTCTAAAGTCGGCTCTTCTATGACGACATCTTTTACATTTATTTTATTTATTATGCTAATCATTTTATTTATATCACCTTTATAAAATAAACTTATTTCATCATCACCTTTTTCCAAATTACTTATACCATCAATATTGAATATTTCTTTATTTAAATTTTCTCCTATAATTAAGACCTTTTTATAATTATTTTCTCTTAAAGTTTTTATATCTTCAACCTCTATGATATTACCTTTTCTTATTATGGCTACTCTATTACATAATTCTTGAACTTCTGATAATATATGTGATGAAAAAAATACTGTTGCTCCTTTTTCATTTTCTTCTCTTATTATATCAAAGAATTTTTGTTGCATAAGTGGATCAAGTCCTGATGTAGGTTCATCAAGTATTATAAGCTTGGGCTCATGTAAAAGTCCTTGAACTATACCTACCTTCTTCTTATTCCCATATGATAAATCTTCAATTTTTCTATCTAAATCTAATTCCATAATCTCTGATAAGTCTTTTATCCTTTTTCTATGATCCCCCTTATAAAAACTTGCAGAATAATTTAATAGTTCTTTTACTTTCATCTTCTCATAATAAAATATTTCTGATGGAAGGTAGCCTATTTTTTCTCTTATTTCAGGACCATGTTCAATTACATCTTTTCCAAATATTTTAGCACTTCCTTTGCTTGGATATATAAGATTTAGTAATAATCTTATAGTTGTAGACTTTCCAGCTCCATTTGGTCCTATGAAGCCAAAAATTTCTCCTTCAAAGACTTTTAAGTTTACATCTTCTATACCTATAGATTTACCATAATATTTTGTTAAACTATTTATCTCTATTATATTCATATATACCTCCAATTCATTGACTTGCTTGGTCAATAATAGAATATCATATATTTTTATTCTAATCAATATAAATAAAAAACTTTGCTGATTTAATCAACAAAGTTTTAAAATTTATTTATTTATTATTTACTGTTTCTTTTAAAGTTTTACCTGCTTTAAATACTGGTGCTTTTGAAGCTGGTATTTGAATTTTTTCTTCAGGATTTCTTGGATTTCTTCCTTCTCTAGCTTTTCTTTGTCTAACCTCAAAAGTTCCAAAGCCAACTAATTGAACTTTTTCTTCATCGACTAAAGCTTCCTCTACACTCTTTATAAATGCATTTAATGCAGCTTCTGCATCCTTTTTAGTTAACCCACTTTTTTCTGACATACTTGTGATTAATTCTGCTTTGTTCATTAATAATTCCTCCTTAATTTATCTTTTAAGTATTGATTTATAAAATCCATTATATAATGGATTAAAAAAGCTATAAATAGCTTATTTTAATTTTTTTGCT
This sequence comes from Senegalia sp. (in: firmicutes), assembly GCF_052088025.1. Classification (NCBI taxonomy): domain Bacteria; kingdom Bacillati; phylum Bacillota; class Clostridia; order Eubacteriales; family Clostridiaceae; genus Senegalia; species Senegalia sp. (in: firmicutes). The sequence goes on from NZ_JBQCYD010000005.1 coordinate 30,371, forward strand.
TGATTCCAAAGTATATCCATATCCTCTAAGCTAGTTTTTTCAAGTTGCTTACCTTCTTTAACTAAAGTATCTTCTATATATTTAAATCTAAATATAAACTTATTAATTGTCCTATTTAGAGCTATATGCGGATTGACTTCTAAAAATCTAGAAAAATTTACTATAGCAAATAATAAATCTCCAAATTCATCTTCTATATCATCAAAAGTATTTGAATCTATTGCTAGTTTTAGTTCTTCTATTTCTTCTTTTATCTTTTCATAAGCTTCTTCTTTATAATCCCAATCAAAGCCTACTTTTGCTGCCTTTTTCTGAATTTTATAAGCTTTTAAAAGCATTGGAAAATCTTTTGGTATACTCATCATACTTTCACTTATACTTTCTATACCCTTAGATTTGTTTTTTAATTTATCCCACTTATAATTAATTTCATCTATATCTTTTGTAGACTCACCTGAAAAAACATGAGGATGTCTATAGATCATCTTATCTGAAATTCCATTTATGACATTCCAAATATTAAAGTATCCTTCTTCTTTAGCTATTTGACTATGAAAAACTATCTGTAATAATAAATCTCCTAATTCTTCTTCTAATGAATCAACATCATTATTATCAATAGCATCAATAACTTCATAGGCTTCTTCTACTAAATATGCTCTTAAAGATTCATGAGTTTGTTCATTATCAAAAGCACATCCATCTTTACTTCTTAATCTTTCCATAATATCTATAAGATTATTCATATCATAGTTTCTTTTATCATCTTTAGTCTTAGATATATAAATCAAAGTATTATGATTATATTCATCTAATCTATCCAATTTATAAATAGGTATGGAAAAACACTTGTCTTTATCAGAAAAATCATTTATAACTTTTATCCTATAATCTTCCTTATAAACTTCCTCTAAATGTATTTTAACTTCTGATGCAATAATATTATCATAAATACCAAAAATTATCAAATCACTATTTATATCTAATTGTGTGGGTTTAAGTTCTAAAGCATCAATTATTTTAACATTATTTGTAATAGGCTTTTCTAATATATCATATATCTTTTCTAAAAATCCACCATTATTGAAAATTTTTATTTCAATTTCATTTTTAAATTTTTTTTCTAGTAACATTTCAGTAACTTTATCAAAAAGTGCTGGAGTTTTTGGAACGCAATAATTAATAACTGAATACTCTTTAGCCTTTTGTATCAAATCTTCTGATATTATATTATATACATTATCAAAATCTTCTTCAGATTCATATATTTCATCATATGATAAAAAATCAATTTTATTTTGTATCAAATATTCTGTCGCAGGACTTTTATCAGTTCTAAAAAAGTTTTTGTGATTTTTAATTAAATTAATACTTTTTAAAGTCAAATCATCTATATCACCAAAACCTAAACCAATTATATTTATCTTAGCCATAAAAACCTCCATAAGCCTTAAAAGTAGTTATCTAAACCTCTTTATAAGTATATTGCTTAAATTAAATAAAATCAAGTACTATCTTCTAAGTAAACCTATTTTTTTAAGTTTGTTAGATAATTTAGTGCCTCCAGGTAGTAATTCAAAATCCTTGCTGGTGATTGTAGAGGTAAGAAGTAGAGCAAATAAGTAACTTATTCCTCCAAATCCTATAGAAACAACTGTTGCTAGTTTAAGTCCTATAAAGCCTTCAAATATATTATAAGTAATGGCTACAACTATACTCATTATGGCTACTGATAGTACTGGTTTTAAAAATATATCCATTAAATTGAAACGAATTTTTGCATATTTCCTAACTGCTCTTAAATTCAAAAAAGATGCTATTACATAAGCTATAATGGTACTTATAGCTGCACCTTTAACTCCAATTCCTGGTATTCCAGTTAATACATATACTATAACTACCTTTGCAAGTGCACCTATTATAAGGTTTCTAACAGGTATAAATGCTTTACCCATACCTTGTAATATGGCAGTTAAAGATTGTACTAAAGTTAAAAATATTACACTAAATGATAATACTTTTAAAATAGATCCTGCACTTTCTTGTACTTCTAAAGGATTAGAAAAATATAATAGCTTTATAATTGGCTCTGCTAATATAAAAAGCCCCATAGCAGCAGGAAGACCTATAAGTAGTGTTACTCTTATGCCTGATGTTGCAGTTTTTTTAATCTCAGAAAAGTTTTTTCGTGCAAATGCAGTTGATATTGCAGGTACAAGGCTTGCTCCTATTGCAACTGAAAAAACTTGTGGGAAGTTTATTAAAGTTTGTGCCATTCCTGTAAGCTGCCCATATAAGCCTGAAGCTTCTTTTTGAGTGTAACCTATATCTTGAAGTCTTCTCATAACTATAGCTACATCTATTGCACCAAAAAGGGGTACAACTGAAGCTCCAATAGTAATAGGTATAGCTATTATTAATATGTTTCTTATTATTTTGGATGTATCTTCTTTTTCAAACTTTTCAGATCTTCTTATTTGTTTTCTTATCTTTTTTCTTCTTTTCATATAAATATATATAATAACTAAACTTCCAAAGAATCCTCCAGCTGAAGCACCAAATGATGCACCTCCTGCAGCCATTGGCAGCCCTTTATCTAGATTAAGAAGTACTGCTACTAATGCTAATCCTATTCCCACTCTTGCAATTTGCTCTATAACTTGAGATATTGCAGTAGGAGTCATATCCTGTCTACCTTGAAAATATCCTCTAAATGCAGACATTATAGGCGTGAATAAAAGTGCTGGTGCTAGTGCTATGAGTGCATAATAAGCATTTGTATTTTCTAATTTTCCAACTATGAATTTTGCCCCAAAAAATACAAATGATGAAGTTAATACCCCTCCAATTAAAAGACCTATAAAAGATATTCTAAATACCCTCTGAGCACCTCTGTAATCTCCAATTGAATTCTTCTCTGAAACTAATTTTGCAATAGCAACAGGTATGCCTGCTGTTGAAAGTGCAAACATAAGAGTATAAATCGGATATGCTGTTTGATAATATCCTATACCAGTATCCCCTATCATATTTGCAAGAGGGATTCTATATACTGCTCCTAATATTTTAACAAGAAATCCTGCTATACTGAGTATAGCAGCTCCTTTTAAAAAATTATCTTTACTCATTCATTTTTCCTCCTAATATTATCTAAAAAACTAATATATAGATTATATCAGAAACATCAAAGGAATAAAACTAAAAATACCTGCCATAAGGCAGGCTTTTTATTGTTCCATTTGTTTTGATAAAAATCTAGATGCAGTTTCACAAAGTTTAACTTCAAGTTCTGCCATTTTTTCATTAGATTCTTTAGTTAATAATATCACAGATCCAATAGGATCTCCTTGAGTTACTATTGGAGATATTACTTGAGAAGTATACTCTTCTGGACTATATTCATCTATTGTTATACGTATAGGTTTTGTATTTCCTTCAGTTAAATAAACTTCTTTTCCTTCAATTAATTTTTCAAGTTCTGGGCTTAATCTTTTATTTAAATATGCTTTTTTGGATCCTCCACATATAGAAATGATATTATCTCTATCTGTTATGAGTGTAATGTGGCCTGTAGTTTCATTTAAAGATGATGCATATTCACTTGCAAATTCATTTAATTCACCTATAGGTGAATATTTTTTTAATATTACTTCTCCTTGCCTATCAGTGAATATCTCTAAAGGATCCCCTTCTCTTATTCTAAGAGTCCTTCTAATTTCCTTTGGAACAACCACTCTTCCTAAATCATCTATTCTTCTAACTATTCCTGTAGCTTTCATCTTCTACCTCCTGTTAAGTTTGTTATGTAGTCAAGTTAGAGTTATTATATTACTATTTGCCATATTTTATACATACTAGATATTTTTTTCTAAAAAAATAAGCCACCATATTGATATGGTAGCTTATAAATAACTTTGATTATTCTTCTTTATCTTCTTCTTTTTTATCTGAATCTTCTTCTTTTGCATCCTTATTTTCTGCATCTTCTTCTTTATTTTCTTCTTCTTTGTCTTTTTTATTCTTTTCTGCTTCTTTTTCAAAATCTATTAATATCTCTGTATCTGCTTTATCTATTAACTTTTGAGCTTCTTCATTGAATTTCTCTACTTTTAATTTTTCTTTTATTTCTTCTTCATTTGCTTCTAGCCCTTTTTTCTCATCAGTGACTTTTATTATATGATATCCAAATTCACTTTTTACAGGATCTGATATTTCATCTTTTTTAAGCTTAAATGCAGCATCTTTAAATTCAGGAACTAACTGCGCATCTCTGCCAAAGAAACCTAAATCCCCAGCATTTTGTTCTGCACTAGGATCTATAGATTTTTCTTTTGCAAGTTCTCCAATATCTTCACCTGATTCTAATTGTTCTTTTATTTCTTTAGCTTCTTCTTCAGTTTTCACTAAGATATGACTTGCTTGAATCTTATCATATGCTTCTTTATTTGCTTCATATTCTTTTTTTATAGCATTTTCATCTATATCAACTATTTCATCTATTAACTTGTTGATTTTCATACCTTGCTTATACATTTCTTCGAAATACTCTTCTGATATTCCTAATTGTTCTAAATAAGATTTGAAATTTTCATCCTTTTCTTCGCTTCCTCTAAATTCTTCTAATTCTTTATCTAATTCTTTATCTGTTATCTTTATATCTTTTTTATCTGCTTCTTGAAGTAATACTTTTTGATTTACTAAATCTTGTAATGAAGACTGCTTTAATTGTTGTTCATAAGTAAATTCACTACCTTCAATTACTTGATCCCACATCTCAGGAGCAATATATCCACTAAGTTCTGCTTCCTTTTTTCTATAATCTACATGTTTATCTAGTTCAGATTCAGTAATTCTTTCATCATTAATCTTTGCTACTGCAACCCCTTCTTCTTTCTTATCATCACTACATGCAAAAAGGAATGTCGTTACTGTAATTAAAATTACAAGTAATAATATCATGCCCTTATTTTTATTCAAATTTACCATCTCCTTAAAATTTATCCTACATTTAATTATTATATATCATTTTTTCCATTTCTCAAACTATCTATTTTCTCAAATATTTGTTCTAACTTAGTAAGTATCTTGTCTTGACTTATATTATTAAGTTTATATTTCACAGACGGTTTACTAGATAAATCAAATGTCATATTTCTACCAAATATCTCATATAAACCATTTATAATCTCTGGAGTCATATTAGAATTTTTATCAAATTCAAGTATAAGCATATCATCCTTTTGTGATAAGTTTGTGAACAAGAGTTTATTTGCAAGACCTTTTATATATCCAATCCTAAGTAAATTATCCACAGGCCTTGGAAGATCTCCATATCTATCTATTAATTCTTCTAATAAGTCATTATATTCTTCCTTGTTTTCTATTGTTGTAATTCTCTTATACATCCTGATTTTTTGTTCTGTACTTTCAATATACCTATCTGGAATAAATCCATCTACACTTATATCAACTGTAGTTTCTACTAAGGATTTGTCTACATTCCCCTTTAGTTTATTTACAGTTTCTTCAAGGTATTTTACATATAAATCATAGCCTACAAGTGTCATGTGACCATGTTGCTCTGCACCTAAAATATTTCCTGCTCCCCTTATTTCTAAATCCCTCATAGCAATTTTAAAACCCGATCCAAATTCTGTGAATTCCTTTATGGCCTTTAATCTCTTTTCTGCTACTTCTGTAAGCACCTTATCCTTTTCATAAGTAAAATAAGCAAAGGCTATTCTATTTGATCTACCAACTCTACCTCTTAATTGGTAAAGTTGAGATAAGCCCATCTTATCTGCATCATGTATTATCATAGTATTTACATTTGAAATATCAAGTCCGGTTTCAATTATAGTAGTACATACTAAAACATCATATTCGCCATCCATGAAATCAAGCATTACTTTTTCAAGTTCTCTTTCACTCATTTGACCATGGCCTACAGCTATTCTTGCTTCAGGTATTAATTCATTTAACCTAGCAGCCATTTTTTTAATCCCACGAACTCTATTATATACAAAATATACCTGACCATTTCTATTGATTTCTTTAATTATAGCTTCGCGGATCATATTCTCCTTATATTCAACCACATAGGTTTGAACCGGATATCTTTCTTCGGGTGGTTCTTCTATTACTGACATGTCCCTTGCTCCTATAAGGGCCATATGAAGGGTTCTAGGTATTGGTGTAGCTGTTAAGGTTAATACATCTACTGATTCTTTTATTTCTTTTATACTTTCCTTATGTTTTACTCCAAATCTTTGTTCTTCATCTACTATTAAAAGACCTAGGTCCTTATATTTTACATCTTTATTTAATAATCTGTGCGTCCCTACAATTATATCTATATTACCACTTTTAAGATCTCTAATTATCTCTTTTTGCCTCTTAGGTGTCCTAAATCTACTTAGCATTTCTATATTGATTGGAAAGTCACTAAATCTCTCTACCATAGTATTAAAATGTTGTTGGGCAAGTATGGTAGTGGGTACAAGTATAGATACTTGTTTTCCGTCTAAGGTAGCTTTAAATGCTGCCCTTAGTGCTACTTCAGTCTTCCCATATCCTACATCTCCACATAATAACCTATCCATAGGAGAGGGATTTTCCATATCTTCTTTAATGTCTTCTATAGATTTAAGTTGATCATTAGTTTCCTCATAAGGAAATGTATCTTCAAATTGATTTTGCCAAGGCTGATCTTTTGAAAAACTAAATCCTTTCACCGTACTTCTCTTTGCATAGAGTTGTAATAGATCTATTGCCATTTCTTTTATTGCTTTTTTAACTTTGTTTTTTGTTCTAGACCATTCTCCACTGCCCAGTTTAGATACCTTGGCTTTTCCTGCATCTTGACCAATATATTTTTGTATTAAATCCATTTGTTCTACTGGTATATATAATCGATCTTCTCCTGAATATTTAACAGATAAATAATCTTTTTTTATACCATCTACTGCTAATTGTTCCATCCCAATATATTTACCTATACCATGGTTTTCATGTACTACATAATCTCCTACTTTTAAATCTCTAAAAGAATTTATTTTCTTTTGATCTTTTTTATCTCTTTTACTTCTTTTTCTTTTTATAGTGCCAAAAACTTCTTTATCACTTATTATCATAAATTTAATGTCTGGATATTCAAAGCCTTGAGATATTGTTCCAGGAACTATTACTATCTGTCCTGTTTTAATATCTATGTTATAATCAGAGGAAAATGATACTTGTATACCTTCTTCTTTTAAATTATCTCTAAGTCTTTTACCTCTATCTTCAGTGCCTGATAATATAATGATTTTATAGCCTTTATAGGTAAGCCTATTTAGTTCATCTTTTAATATATCTATTTTATTATGAAAAGCTTGAACAGATTTAGTAGAAATGCTTATTATTTTTTTAGGCTTAAAGTTTTTATTGTTTTTTAAAAGTCCTGTTATTGTAAGTATGTTCTTTTCTTTTAATAGTTCAATCATGTCTTCATAATCACAAAAAATATTTTTATGAGAATTTAATACTTCCCCAGATTCATAAAGTTCCCTATACTTTTCTAAGAATTCTTCATTTAATGATTTCATATTTTCATCTATTCTATTTGGTTCATCTATTAAAATAGAAACATTATTTTTGAAAAAATCTATTACATTGGATAAATCATTGATCATATATGGAAGAACAATATCTGAGTTTTCTATAGAAAGATTATTATTTATCTTCTCTATATAGAATTCAAATTTATCATTTAATTTTTCTGACTTTAATTCTTCCTTACTATTTTTAAATTTAGATAAAGTTTTCTTCAACTCTTTTTTTATCTGATTTTCTATATCATTTTTAGAGTCTTCTTCTATGAATATTTCTTTTGCAGGTGTTATTGTAGCTATAGTATAATTTTCTATCGACCTTTGATCCTTCAAACTAAATGTTCTTATAGAATCTACTTCATCATCAAAAAGTTCAATTCTGTAAGGATCTTCACTTGTGGTAGGGAAAAAATCAATTATTCCACCCCTTATACTAAATTGAGCCTCACTTTCTATCATGTCAACTCTTTCGTATCCTTGAATTACTAATGAATTTATAATATCATTTAATATTAATTTTTCTCCGAACTTTATTTCTTTTTTATATTTTTTAAATATATTCTTCTTCATAACCCTATTTAATATTGATTCCATAGATGCAACCACTATTATATTTTCATCATTTATAAGTTTATCAAGTACTTTTATCCTTTGATTTGATATATCATTACTTACTGCATCAAAATCATAAAGCACTAATTGACGCGATGGAAAAAGCTCAGAATTTTTCACATCAAATAATGCTAAATCTTCTATTATAGATTTAGCTCTTAATTCATCATAAGTTATTATAAGTACCTGTCTTTTCATGTCTTCTTTCATAGCATATGCCATGTGAGATATGTTTTCTCTTGATAAGCCATGAAGGGATATTGGTGATATATCTTTTTTAAAATCTTTTATTATTTCATTATAAGAAGAAAGATTTTTTAGTTGTTCTTTAAATACATTCATATACTCGCTCCTTAAATACCTTTAGCCTAGGATGACTATCCTAGGCCTAATAAGCATTCATTTGTTTAACTATTATATATATTCATTGCTTTTTCTAAATCTGTATTCATTATTTCTTCTATTGCTTTAGATGCTCTTAAAATACTATCATCTACTAATTCTCTAGCTTCTTTACTAAAAGCTCCAAGTACATGATTTATTAAATCTTTTTCACCACTTGGTTTACCTATTCCTATTCTAATCCTTGGAAAATTATCATCCTTTAAATGATATATTATAGATTTCATACCATTATGACTTCCTGCACTACCTTTTTTTCTAATTCTAATATTTCCTATTGGTATATCTATATCATCATATACTACTATGATATTTTCTATGGGTATTTTATAAAAATCAGCAAAACCTCTAACTGATATTCCACTGTTATTCATATATGTTTGAGGTTTTATAAGTATTACCTTTTCTCCATTTATAGTTATTTCACCATATAGTGATTGATGTTTAATTTTTTCTACTTTTACATTTAATTTTTCTGCTAATAAATTAATCATGTCAAAACCTACATTATGTTTAGTATCCCTATACTTTTTGCCCGGATTTCCAAGCCCTACTACTAAATACAATTCTTTCACTCCTTGGTTTACTTAAAAAGTTTACTTACTGATTTATTTGAGTAGATTCTATTTATTGCATCTGCAAATAATGGAGCTATTGATACAATTTCTATTTTATCTATTTGTTTTTCTTCTGATAAAGGTATTGAATCTGTTATTATCAATTTTTCTATAACTGATTCTTCTAATCTTTCTATAGCAGGGCCTGATAAAACAGCATGAGTACAAGCAGCATATACTTTGTTAGCTCCAAAATCTTTAAGTACCTTTGCAGCTTTTGCCATTGAACCTGCTGTATCTATTATATCATCTATTATTATTACATCTTTACCTTTAACATCACCTATAACATTCATAACTTCAGATACATTTGCTTTTGGTCTTCTTTTTTCTATTATTGCTATAGGTAAATCTACAATAGATGCAAAGTTACGAGCACGTCTTACTCCACCTATATCTGGAGATACTATTACAGTATCTTTGTTTATTCTATCCTTTTTTATACAATCCTTTGCAAGTATTGGCACTCCTAATAAATGATCTACTGGTATATTGAAGTATCCTTGAAGCTGAGTTGCATGTAAGTCCATTGTAACTACTCTATCTGCTCCTGCTACTGATATCAAATCTGCTATAAGTTTAGATGTGATAGGATCTCTTGCTTTTACCTTTCTATCTTGTCTTGCATATCCATAGTAAGGTATAACAGCATTGATTCTACCTGCTGATGCTCTTTTTAGTGCATCTATCATTATCAACATTTCCATAAGATTTTCATTTACAGGAGGATTTGTAGGTTGTATTACAAATACATCTGCTCCCCTTACCGTTTCATTGATGTTTACAGATATCTCTCCATCACTAAACCTAGTTACTTCTGAATCACCTAAAGGTACTCCTGCTGCTTTTGAAATTTTTTCAGCTAATTCTTTATTTGCATTACCAGAAAAAATCTTTATGTCTCTTCCCATTACTTGCATTATATATCCTCCTAATAGTTTGTTATTTATTTTTTTTATTAAATACCCAATTTGATTTATTTACTTGCCTTGCGCGAGCTATAGATAAATCTCCTTCTCTTACTTCATCTGTAATAGTAGATCCTGCTGCAATATAGCCATGATCTCTAACTATTACTGGTGCTACTAAGTTAGAATTACTTCCTATAAAAGCATTATTTCCTACTGTGGATCTGAATTTATTTCTACCATCATAATTTACAAATACTACTCCACAGCCTATATTTACATTTTCTCCAACATCAGCATCTCCTACATATGAAAGATGTGATGCTTTAGAGTTATCTCCTATAGTAGCATTTTTAATTTCTACAAAGTCACCGATTTTAACATTTTTACCTATATTACTTTTTGGCCTTAAATATGCATTTGGACCTATATTAGTATCATCATCTACAAAACTTTCTATAAGCGTGGATGACTTTATATTTATTCTATCACTGATTATAGTATCTGTGATACTTGTACTTCCTTCAATTACACAGTCACATCCAATTTTAGTTTTACCTTTTAAGATTGTTCCAGGATAAATTATTGTATCTCTTCCTATTTCTACACTTTTTTCTATATAAGTATTTTTAGGATCTATTAATGTAACCCCATTTAACATGTGATAATCATTAATTTTTTCTCTCATAATTTCTTCCGCTTGTGATAATTGAATTTTAGAATTTACTCCAAGTATTTCTTTATTATCCTTTAAAATATATCCATCTACGTTATAACCTTTATCAGATAATATCTTTATAGTATCTGTTATATAATATTCATTTTGAGAGTTTTCATTTGTTAAACTCTTTAGTGCATATTTTAAAGCACTACCTTTAAACATAAAAATTCCAGAATTTATTTCTTTTATTTCTCTTTCTATTTCTGTTGCATCTTTATGTTCTATTATACCTATTATATTCCCATTTTCTTGTCTTTTTATTCTACCATAGCCTGTTGTATCTTCAAATTCTGCTGTTAAAACTACAGCATCTAAATCATATTTATTGCTATAATCTACAAGTTCCTTTAAAGTTTCACCTTCTATCAAAGGAGTATCTCCTGTAAGTATTATAACTTTATCAGAATCAGATATATGCTCCTCTGCTTGCATAACTGCAAAGCCTGTCCCATATGGTTCATTTTCACCAATAGGTTGATTTTCAAATACTATGTTTTCTCCTTGTAAAATATCTTTAACTTTTTCTTTGCCATGTCCTACAATTACTATATTTTTCTCACAACCAGCTTCTTCAGCTGCATCAATTACATGACCTGCCATAGGTTTTCCACATACATTATGTGCTACTTTTGGTATGTTTGAATTCATTCTAGTTCCTTCACCAGCTGCAAGTATTACAGAAATTATCATTTTAACACCTCTATTATTAAAATCTCTTTTTCCATATATATTATAACAGAAAGATAGGATATTTTATAGGGCAAAGTAAAAAAGATACCTAAATATAGATAAAGGTATCTTTAAGATTTAATTAAGCATTAACTAATTCTTCTTGTTTTTCATTTAATTCTATTTCATATTCTTTAAACACTGCCTCTTGAATTCTCATTCTAGTATCTGAATTAATAGGGTGGGATACATCTCTAAACTCTCCATCAGCCATTTTTCTACTTGGCATAGCTACAAACAGACCATTTATCCCCTCTATTACTTTGATATCATGAACTACAAATTCATGATCAAATGTTACAGAAACTATTGCTTTCATTTTACCTGTTTCATTTATCTTTCTAATTCTTACGTCAGTTACCTCCATCTCTTTACACCCCCTAAGCATTATAGATGATAGAATTATTTTACTTACTATCTATATTCTCTATAAATCCTCAAATTCCTTCTTTTTTTATGAAATTAATTTGATTTTTTTTAATATTTAAAAATATTAAAAAATTTCTTGATTTGGCTCTATTTCAATTTCATGTTTTTCTGGATTCATACTCTTTAAATTTAATAGGGCTGTATAATCATCTATTAATTTTTCTTTTGGTTCAGGTGTATTTATAACTACTCCAATACCTACAACTTCTGCCTTAAATTCTTTCATCATATCTCTCATTCCTCTTGCAGTTCCTCCAGCTTTCATAAAGTCATCTATTATCAAAACTCTAGAGTTCTCTTTCATTGCTTTTTTAGATAAAAACATAGTTTGTATTTTATTGGTAGAACCTGATATATAATTTATACTTACTGTAGCTCCTTCTGTGACTTTTAAATCTTTTCTTATTATTATTAGTGGCACATTTAGTATTTTTGCTGTCATGCTAGCAAGAGGTATCCCTTTAGTTTCAACAGTCACTACATAATCTATATTTTTATCCCAAAATTTAGTAGCAAATATTCTGCTCATTTTATATGATATATTAGGTGAATAAAGTAAATCTGACATATATATAAATCCACCTGTTATCATTCTTTCTGGATCCATAAATTTATTGGATATATCCTTTAAAAATATCTCGGCATTTTCATTTGAAATAGTAGGTATAAACTTAACACCACCACTTGCACCAGCTATTGTAACAATTTTACCTAAATCTAATGTTTCTACTAGTTCTTTTATCATCATGATATCTTCACTTATACTTGACTTTGCAGTATCAAATATATTATTAAAATAATTATAAGTAAATATTTCATTTGTTCTTTCTGTAAGTATATTCATTATTACTGCTAATCTATCTTTTCTATTAAACTTTTTCACAAAATTCACTCCTTGACGAATAATAAACTCTATTAATTCTATTTTATTCGTTTTTGAGATATTTATCAATGATATTAGCTTTTTATTTTATATATTTTTAACTTGTGATATAATCTTGAAGTGTAGATATCACAAGTTTTGGAAATAATAGATGTAATATAAATTAGGAGGAAATTTTATGTTAAATTTTGATATAGATAAATCAAATTACAAAAAAATACATTTTATAGGAATTGGCGGTATTAGTATGAGTGGTCTTGCTCATATTTTATTAAATAAAAATTACACAGTTACAGGTTCCGACATGAATGATTCTAATATAATAGAAAAATTAAGAGATGATGGGGCTATTATACATATTGGACATGATTCTAATAATATAAATGATGTAGACTTGATAGTATATACTTCAGCTATAGGTGAAGATAATCCAGAATATGCCTTTGCAAAAGAAAATGATATACCTATGATGGATAGAGCAACTTTTCTTGGAGAGATCATGAGAGGATATAAAAATTCTATAGCAGTAGCTGGAACTCATGGAAAAACGAGTACAACAGGAATGATATCATCAATACTTGTAAATTCAAAAATAGACTCAACTATTCTTTTAGGTGGAGAATTAGATTGTATTGATGGAAATGTTAAAATTGGAAATAATGAATTACTACTTACAGAAGCTTGTGAGTATAGGGGCAATTTCTTGAAATTCAACCCTACAGTAGGAATAATATTAAATATAGATGAAGATCATCTAGATTATTTTACTGGTATTGAACATATTAAAGATACCTTTAAAGAATTCATAGATTTGATACCTAATACCGGCTCTTTAATAGTAAATGGTGATGATAGTAATGTTAAAGATATAATTAGTAAGGATAGAAAAAATGTCATAAGGTTTGGTCTTTCAAGAGAAAATGATTATTATGCAGACAATATAAAATATGACAAGAAGGGCTATGGAAGCTTTGATTTATATATTAATAATGAATTTATTTCAAATATAAAACTCAATGTTGTAGGTGAACATAATATATTAAATTCCCTATCATCGATTGCTGCTACTTATGTTTCTGGTGTTGAAATAGATGTTATTAAAAGTGGTCTTGAAACTTTTGTAGGTACTCATAGAAGGTTTGAAGATAAAGGAATAGTTTCTGGAATACAAATAATAGATGATTATGCTCATCATCCGACAGAAATCAAAGCTACCCTAAGTTCTATAGGAGATATTTATAAGAATATTTATTGTGTTTTTCAACCGCATACTTATACAAGAACCAAATCACTTTTAAAGGAATTTGGAAAATGCTTCATAGGAGTAGATCAAGTGATTGTTACAGATATATATGCAGCAAGGGAGAAAGATACAGGAATAGTGAATTCCAAACAATTAGTTGATGAGATAAATAATAACGGAGTAAAGAGTGTTTTTATAAATACTTTTGAAGAAACCCTAGATTTCCTAGAAAAAACTGTGGATAAAGGTGATTTAATCATCACTGTAGGTGCAGGAGATGTGTATAAGATTGGGGATATGTTTAAAGAAATAAAAAGATAAGAATTCCCAAAGGGGAATTCTTATCTTTTTATTCTTCTATTCTTTCTAAATTTTCTACACCATATATTTCTTTCATCAATTCTTTAGTTTGCTCCTTATCATGTTCAAAAAAGGATAATGTCCAATCTTTAAATGTCAAAGGCTTTGTTTCTCCTGGAAGAGTATGAGTATTTACATCATCCATATCCATCCCTATAGCCTTTGTAGCATTAGCTGTTATATCTATTAAACTCATATCAGTTTTAACTTCTTTTGCAGCAGTCATAGCTACTTTTGGAAGGTTGAAACCTAGGGCCTTTTTAAGAGCTGCTTTAATAAACTTTTGTTGAGCTTCTACTCTGCCTATATCTCCATTGTTATATCCTTTTCTAAATCTTAAAAATCCCACAGATTCGCTGCCATTAAGAACTTGTCTTCCTTCTTCTAAGTATCTCACTTCTTTTTTGCCATCTGGATAAAAATAATCATATTTCATCCTTAAGGGAACATCCATTTCTACCCCACCTAAGGATTCAACTATATTTTCTACTCCATCATAAGAAATCGTAGCATAATTATCTATAGGTACTCCTAATATTTCTTCTACAGCTTCCATTGTTTTTTCTGCTGCCCTTTCATGTCCTTTTTTTAAATTTCTTATATATACTGCATTGAGTTTTCTATGATCTGCACTGTCATATCCTTGCTCATGATACTGGGTATCTCTTGGTACAGATATCATATCAATTCTTTTGGTTTTAGGATCAAAACTTGCAAATACAAGTGTATCACTTCTACCTTCCGCTTCTATTCCAATCAGTAATACATTTAACCTATCACTATTTGCTATTGCTTTTTCAAAAGCTGGCAAATTTTCTATTTCTTCCTGAGTATAATCACGCATAGGATGATCACCTCTTTTGTCATTTGCATTTGCTGTGTCATCGAAAAAATTAAAATAAGTATATACTCCTGCACCCATAACTATAGTAAAACATAATAGTGCAATTGAAAACACCTTCAAAAAATATTTCATATTTTATCTCATCCTTTATATTTATCCATCATAAGTTCACAAAATTATTATACCATATATATTAAGATATATTATTATTTTTTTATTACAGTTTAGCTTTATTTTTAAAATTCTTCTTCAATTATATGAATCATATTATCAAATACCATATCAACCCTTTCATCTTTTATACAATTTTTTTCTATTTGAGATTTTAAAATTATCATAAATTCTATTAAATAAGCCTTCATATTTATTTCTTTTTTCCTTGACTCACTCATACTTTTAAACCAAATCATTTTATTTTTAAATATAGTATATCTTTCTAATTGAATTATAACTTTTAAGGCCTCTATAGTATCATTAGCAGCCATAAATATCAATTCATCAGGAGAAGAAGGATATTCATTAAAGTATTTTTTATTCTTAGCTTCTTCTTGAGTACATTATATTATCTTTTCTTTATTTATATCTATACATTTAACTAATTCTTCCTTATCCACGAAATCATCCCCTTAATATCTTTTCTTATTATTAACTATATAATACTTTTAGAAAATTTAAAACATAAAAAAAGACATTACCCAAATTAATTTGAGTAATGTCTTTTAAATAGATTACTATCTTTCTACTATAAGTGCTGTTCCTTGTCCTCCACCTATACATAATGTTGCAAGTCCTCTTTTAGAATCTCTTTTTTGCATTTCATATAATAATGTTATAAGAATTCTAGCACCACTTGCTCCTACTGGATGACCTATTGATATAGAGCCTCCATTTACATTTACTTTTTCTATATCTATTTCTAAATCTTTAACTACTGCAAGAGATTGAGCTGCAAAAGCTTCATTTGCTTCTATTAAATCTATGTCTTCTATAGTTAAGTTAGCTCTTTCAAGTGCTTTTTTAGTAGATGGCACTGGTCCATATCCCATTATCTTTGGATCAACACCTGCTGAAGCATATGATTTTATAGTTGCAAGAGGTGTAAGTCCTAATTCATCACATTTCTCCTTGCTCATTACTACAAGTACTGCTGCTCCATCATTTATTCCTGATGCATTTGCAGCTGTTACTGTACCATCTTTTTTAAATGCTGGACGAAGTTTTGAAACCTTTTCTTTTGTAATCCCTGGTTTAATAAATTCATCATCAGAAACTACTATAGCATCTCCTCTTCTTTGAGGTATTTCCACTGGTACTATTTCATCTTTGAATCTACCTTCTTTTTGAGCCTTTTCTGCTCTATTTTGGCTTGTAACTGCAAAATCATCTTGCATATCACGAGTTAAATTCCACTCATCAGCTATATTTTCTGCTGTTATTCCCATATGAATATCATGGAAAGCATCAACTAAAGCATCATTAAGCATGCTATCAACTAAAGTGCCATCTCCCATTCTTTGGCCCCATCTTGCCTTAGGAAGTAAATAAGGAGCATTACTCATGCTTTCTGTTCCTCCTGCAATTATAATATCTGCATCACCTAACATGATAAATTGTGCTGCCATGCTTACTGTTCTAAGTCCTGAACCACAAACCTTATTTACTGTAAGTGCTGATGTAGTATTTGGTATTCCTGCATTTATAGCAACTTGTCTAGCTGGATTTTGTCCAAGACCTGCTGATAACACATTACCTAATATTACTTCATCTACCATTTCTGGTTTAATTCCTGCTCTTTTCATTGCTTCTTTAGTTGCTACAACTCCTAGATCTATTGCTGATAATTTTGATAAAGATCCCCCAAAAGATCCTACTGGTGTTCTAGCTGCTCCTACTATTACTACTTCTCTCATTTATATTTCCTCCTAGTTTAGTTTAATTTAATTTAATTTAAGTTAATTAATTAACAACTTCTTTAAACAAGTAGAACCTCGCTTTTATAAGCAAGGTCCAAACATTATTTCTTATTTATTATAATCATAAAATCCTTTTTTAGTCTTTCTACCTAACATATTACCTCTAACCATTTTTCTTAGTAATGGATGTGGTCTATATTTAGAATCACTAAATTCTTCATATAAGACTTCCATGATTGCAAGACATACATCAAGACCTATTAAATCTCCTAATGCCAATGGTCCTATTGGATGGTTAGCTCCTAATTTCATCGATTCATCTATATCTTCTTTAGATGCAATTCCTTCTGCAAGTATACCAACAGCTTCATTTATCATAGGAACTAATATTCTATTTACAACAAATCCAGGAGCTTCTTCAACTTCTACTGGAGTTTTTCCAAGCTCTTTAGACATTTCAACAATTTTTTCCTTTGTTTGATCACTGGTTGCTATACCTTTTATAACTTCTACCAATTTCATTACTGGTACTGGATTGAAAAAATGCATTCCAATTACCTTTTCAGGTCTATTTGTAGCTGAAGCTATTTCTGTTATTGAAAGTGAAGAAGTGTTTGAAGCAAGTATTGTTTTTTCATCACAAACTTCATCCAATTCTTTAAATATTTTTTTCTTTATATCCATATTTTCAACTGCTGCTTCTACTACTATATCTGAATCTTTAACATCATCATTAGAAAGCGTACCACTAACTCTTTTCATTATTTCATTTTTTTTATCTTCAGATATTTTTTCTTTTTTTACTAATCTATCTAAGTTTTTAGATACAGTATTTATACCCTTATCTACAAATTCTTGCTTTATATCTTTTATAACTACATCATAACCATTTTGTGCAAAGGCTTGTGCAATTCCTGATCCCATTGTTCCTCCACCAATAATCGTTGCTTTCATACATCTACCTCCTACAATTTATTTGTTTTTAAAATTTGGTTTTCTTTTTTCTATAAATGCACTCATACCTTCTTTTTGATCTTCTGTTGAAAAACATATTGCAAATAAATCTTTTTCTATCTCTATTCCTGTTTCAATATCTGTTTCTATTCCTCTATTGATAGCTGTTTTTGAATATTTTACAGCAATTGTTGCATTGGAAGCTATTTTTTCTGCCATCTTCATTGCTTCATCCATCAAATCTTCTTTAGAAACTAATATGTTTACAAGTCCTATCTTTTCTGCTTCTTTTGCATCAATCATATTACCTGTAAATATCATTTCTTTAGCTTTAGCTGCTCCAACTATTCTTGAAAGTCTTTGAGTACCACTAAATCCCGGAGTTATTCCAAGACCTACTTCCGGTTGACCAAATTTAGCTTTTTCTGATCCAATTCTTATATCACAAGCCATAGCAAGCTCACATCCGCCCCCTAATGCAAAACCATTTACAGCAGCTATAACTGGTTTTTCTATTAATTCTATCTTTCTAAAAACTTTAGCACCAAGGTTTCCAAACTCCCTTGCTTTGGCTGCAGTCTTTTCTTTCATTTCTACAATATCAGCTCCAGCCACAAATGATTTACCTTCACCTGATAATATTATAACGTTTACATCATTATCATTTTTCAAATCCTCAATTGCTTTATCTATCTCTATTAAAGTTTCTGTGTTTAAGGCATTTAACGCTTTGGGTCTATTAATTTTAATTATAGCTATACTTTCCTTTTTTTCTAAAATCAAATTATTAAAATCCACATTACCCCTCCTCATATTCTCTTAACTTAAATTGATGCAAATATTATGCCAAGTAAGAACTTACATGTAATATAGCATCTCACCCATATTTAGATTTCTTGTATAAATCATATGTCCTACAATTCATACACTTGTATAAAATAATATACACTATAAATTTATAGTGTATATTATTTTAATTTGCCTCTTTTATCATACTATCATATGCTTTGTTTATTTGGAAAACTCCTATATAATTATTTTCACTATCTATTACAGGTAAAATACTACTTCCAAATCTAAATTGAATTTCCAAAGCTTCCATTATTGTTTTATTCTTATCTATAGTATTTGTACTAATTATATTATTTCTATTAAAAACAAAGTTGTTTTCTATAGAGTAAGCCCCTATATATTTTCCATCTTCTATCACTGGTAGTATTTTTATATCCCTTTCTACTATTAATTTAGTATTATCTTTAACCTCTTTTAAATCTATTATAGGATATCTCTTATCTATAGCACTTCCAACATTCGCTACATCAGCATAAGATGTAAAACTTTTTATCCCAAAAAATTCATTTAAATAATTATCTTCTTGATTGAAAAATATATCTTCTCTACTACCTGATATTATGAGTTTTCCTTTTTTTAGTAAGATTATCTTACTTCCAAGTTTCATGGCTTCATGAATATCATGCGTGACAAATACAATGGTCTTATTTAATTTGTTTTGGATATTTAAAAGTTCATCTTGTAATTTTTTTCTAGTTATTTCATCTATTGCTCCAAATGGTTCATCCATCAATATTATAGGTGGATCTGCAGCTAATGCTCGTGCAACACCTACTCTTTGTTGTTGACCTCCACTTAATTCTGCAGGATATTTAGCTAAATCAGATCTATTAAGTCCTACAAGCTCTATAAGTTCAGATGCACGTTTTTTTCTTTTTTCCTTTTCTATTCCCATTATTTTTAATACATATGATATGTTTTCAGATATACTAAGGTGTGGAAATAAACCCACCTGTTGTATTACATACCCTATTTTGCGTCTTAAATCTATCTTATTCCATTTATTGATTTCTTTATCATTTATAAATACCTTACCACTAGTAGGACTTATCAATCCATTTATCAGTTTTAGGGCTGTAGTTTTCCCACAACCAGAAGGACCAATTAATGTTACAAAATCTCCTTCATTTATTTCTAAACTCAAATTATCTAATGCTCTTTTCCCATCACCATAGTCTTTTATAACATTCTCAAATTTTACTATAGCCACTATAATAATCCTTTATCTTTTAAGAATTCACGTGCTACATCTTCTGGTTCTTCATTGTTGCTTTCTACTTTATTGTTTAATTTTCTAATTTCTTCTTCAGATATATTATCTGTCAACATATTTAAGACATCCTTAAGTTCTGGATAAGCTTTGAGCGTTTCATTTCTAACTATTGTTGCAGCATGATATGATGGGAAAAAGTTCAAATCATCTTTTAATACCTTTAATCCATATTCATCTAATAGTCCATCTGTAGAAAAGGCATTTATTACATCAACTTCACCTGATTCAATTGCTTGGTATTTAAGTCCTATATCCATTTCTTTTGTATCTTTAAAGTTGAAATTATATTTTTCTTTCAATGCATTGAAGCCATCATCTCGTTCATAAAAATCATATTCTGCTCCAAATACTAATTCATCACTATTTTTTGCTAAATCAGAAAATGTTTCTATACCTAATTCTTCTGCTTTTTCTCCATTTATTGCTAGTGTAAAAGTATTGTTAAATCCATAAGGTTCTGTCCATAAAAGATTATATTCTTCATCATATGCTTTTTTAGTTTCTTCATACATTTCATCAGCATCTTCTATCAAATCATTTTTAAGTACAAACATCCATCCTGTCCCTGTATATTCTGGATAAATATCAATTTCACCTGAAGTTATTGCAGGATGTAAATTACTAGTTCCACCTGCTATTCCAGATTTCATCTCTACATCGATATCAGTTTTTTCTTCTATTAAAATCTTTAACATATCACCTATAATATATTGCTCCGTCATAGGTTTCGTACCTATTGTAACATTTTTGTCTTCAGATGCATCATCATTTTCTGAATTATCATCTGAAACATTTTCATCTCCACAGGCTATTGCTAGTCCTAAAATTAAAACTAATGTTAATAATAATATTGATATTTTTTTAAGCATTTAACTTTCCTCCCTTAATATTTTTTCCTTGTACTTTTTTAATTACTATTTTTTCTATAAATTCTAATATTCTATCTGCAATAATTGCAAGCATTGCAACTAGAATACTCCCTGCAAATAATAATTCCGTATTATAAGTGCTTATACCTCTCCATATAGCTGTTCCTATTCCCCCTGCTCCTATGAAAGCTGCTATTGCTGTCATTGCTATTGTCATTACTATCATAGTTCTAATTCCTGCTATTATAACGGGTAGTGATAGAGGTAGTTGTATATTAAATAATAATTGTAATCTTGTGCTTCCCATTCCCCTTGCAGCTTCTATTATATTTTCATCCACTTCAGTAATACCAACATAAGTATTTCTTACAACAGGAAGTAAACCATAAATTATCAGTGCAAGAATTGCATTTGTAGTACCAAGCCCAATAATAGAAACCATTATTCCAAAAAAGGCTATTACAGGTATTGTATATAGGAAGTTGGTGAAACTTATTACAAATGGAGCTAACTTTCTATATCTAGAAATTAGTATTCCAAGTGGTATTCCTATTAGAGATATTAAAATTATAGCTATAAAAGATATTTTTATATGTTCTATAGTTATTTCTAAAAAGTAATCAAATCTCTCTACATACATTATTATGACCTTTAACACCATTCCTATTATCGGAATATCTATCAATGAATTCAAGAAATCCATTTTACACCCCCTAAGTGTATTATGATATTTAATAAACATAATATACCCTTACTTACAATTTATAAGCAAAATATAATATATAGCTTTTGTTTATATGCTAAAGCTAAGGGTAGAAATATAATTGAGTCACTAAAATATTAAGGGGAGGTTTTATGAATGGATAATACTTTAGGAATTTTAAAGTATGCAATGGAAATGGAAAGACAAGGACAACGCTTTTATGAAAAATATAAAGATGATGTTGAAAATGAAAATGCAAAGAAAGTTTTTGCAAGCCTTGCAAAAGTAGAAGATGATCATTATCAAATATTGAAAAAACATTATGATGGTCTTTCAGAAAATAAAAATTGGTCTTCTGAAGATATAGATCTTTCTGGCGGAGAAGATATATTTGAAAATACTTTTAAAGAAGAAGAAGATAAAATGACAGAGAAAAATTTAAACTCTAGTTTTT
This sequence comes from Senegalia sp. (in: firmicutes), assembly GCF_052088025.1. NCBI lineage: Bacteria > Bacillati > Bacillota > Clostridia > Eubacteriales > Clostridiaceae > Senegalia > Senegalia sp. (in: firmicutes). Next base: position 52,729 of record NZ_JBQCYD010000005.1, read on the forward strand.
CTGATATGACTATTATGAGAATGGCTTATTTGATAGAAAATGATTTTGCTAATTATTATAGGCAAGCTATAGAAAAAACTGATAATGAGCAAGCTAAAAATTTACTTAAAACTCTAGCTGAATGGGAAGATAAACATAGAGAATATTTCTATAAGGAATTTAAAAGTTATATGCAAGATAGTTGGTTTGATCAAAGTTTTGCTCCATTTTAATGAAATAAAAAAATACCCATATGGGTATTTTTTATTTCATTCTTTTTTCTAATTCTACTTTTAAATCTTCATATCCTGCTTTACCTAAAAGAGCAAACATATTCTTCTTATATTCCTCTACTCCTGGTTGATTAAATGGATTAACTCCTAATAAATATCCACTTATAGCACAGGCTTTTTCAAAAAAGTATATTAATTTACCAATATAATATTCATCAGTTTTTGGAATATTAATTATTATATTTGGAACTCCTCCATCTACATGAGCTATTAGTGTTCCTTCAAAGGCCTTCTTATTTACAAAATTCATAGTTTTACCTGCAAGATAATTAAGACCATCTAGATTTTTATCGTCTTCTTTTATTTCTATATCTATTTCAGGATTTTCTATATTAAATACAGTTTCAAATATATTTCTTCTTCCCTCTTGGATGAATTGTCCCATAGAATGAAGATCTGTTGAAAAATCTACTGATGCTGGAAAAATACCCTTACAATCTTTCCCTTCACTTTCACCATATAATTGCTTCCACCACTCAGATATGAAATGCATATGCGGTTCATAATTTGCTAAAATTTCAATTTCCTTACCCTTATTATAAAGAATATTTCTTATAGCAGCATATTTATAAGCTTCATTTTCTTCTAAATTTTCTTTGCTATATTCTATCCTTGCCTCTCTTGCTCCATCTATTAATTTATCTATATCTATACCACTTACAGCTATTGGAAGTAGTCCTACTGGAGTTAAAACTGAATATCTACCACCTACATCATCTGGTATTATAAATGTAGTATAATTTTCTTCTTCAGATAATTTTCTAAGTGCTCCCTTAGTTGAATCTGTCGTAGCATAAATTCTTTTATTTGCTTCCTTTTTGCCATATTTATCTTCTAAAATTTTTCTAAATATCCTAAAAGCAAGGGCCGGTTCTGTTGTAGTACCTGATTTTGATATTACATTTATACTAATGTCCTTACCACTTATCTTCTTTTTAATACTTTCTATATACCTGGCACTTATATTGTTTCCTACAAAATATATTTGAGTGTCACTTTCCTTATCTAGTGCTTCTATTACTGCTCGAGCACCTAAATATGATCCACCTATTCCAATTACTAAAAGTACATCAGAATCTTTTTTTATCTGTTTAGCTGACTTTTTAATTTTTTTAAATTCTTCTTTATCTAAATCATTAGGTAAATCAATCCACCCTAAATAATCACTACCAAGTCCCTTTCCACTTTCAAGTAATTGATGTGCCTTTTCTACCATAGGCTTTATTCCTTCTAATTCTTCATTTTTAATCATAGCATTAGAATAATCTATTTTTATATTTTCCAAAGAATATCCCTCCTTATTTCTATTAGTTCTATTATACCACTTCATATGTATGTTAAAAAAAGAAAAGTTATTAAGAGATAACTTTTCTTTTAATTCCTGGAAATGTGGGTTTGTTTGGATTGTTATCAACTATATAATTATATATATAATCTTCAGCTCTTATGCCTTGTTCCTTTAAACCTTCATTTCCAAATAAAACATTAAATTCTAATACATAAAACTTACCATCTACTTCTACTATATCAAATCCTGCATGATTTATTCCTAATTGTTTTGCCATTCTATCTACCAAATCTACTGCTTTCAAGGGAATATTTTCAAAGGAGTAGCTAGCCCCTTTAGCTATATTATTGTGAAAACTTCCTTCTTCTGCTATTCTATAATATGCACTTACTACCTTATTGCCTATATATACTACTCTTAAATCTCTATCTATAGGTAAATACTCTTGAATATATAAGGTTTCATTGGTCTTTATATATTCTTTTAATTCCTTTTTGTCTTTTAAAAGAAATACTCCATTTCCCATAGAACTCTTTATCTCTTTTGCTACTAGTGGATATCCAAATTCTTCTTCTATAATATCAAAGGATGAATCATTAGAGGCCATTATTCTAGTATATGGAACATTTTCCGGAAATGTAGCTAAAAACACCCTGGTCATTTCTACTTTATTATGACCCAAATGAAATGTATCTATATTTGGAAATATATTTTTCTTTAGTCCATATACAAGAGAATTAACCTGCCAATACTCTGGAAAAAGTATTAAATCTGCTTCTTTTATTTTTTCTATTTCTTTAAACATATTTTCTGGTTTTATATATGTGACATTTTTCATTCCTATAGTTCTGAATGGATTAAATGATATAATTTTCATCTTCTTTTGTCTCCTCTTTTAAGCATGTAAATATATTACTTTAATTTGAAGAAGATGTCAATGTTTTTTATCTCTATAACAATACTATATTTGCTTTGTTGCATTCCTCTATCATCCAGTTAGGCCATATAGAGGATTGAACTTCTCCTATGTGAGCTTTTCTTAAGAAAAACATACAAAGTCTTGATTGTCCAATTCCACCACCCATAGTAAGTGGAAGCTTATCTTCTAATAACAATTTATGATATTCTAATTTTTTTCGATCTTCACAATCAGCTAATTGTAATTGTTCAGCTAATGAATCTTTGTCTACTCTTATTCCCATAGAAGATATTTCAAATTCATCTTTTAAAATAGGATTCCAAAAAATTATATCTCCATTTAAATCCCAATCATCATAATCAGGTGAACGCATACCATGAGCTTTACCTGACTTTAATTTTCTTCCTATAGACATTATAAATACAGCTTTTTTTTCTTCAGATATTTGTTTTTCTCTTTCTTCTGGGCTTAAATCGGGATATAATTCTTCTAACTTTTGAGTGCTTATAAAAAATATTTCTTCTGGTAAGATAGGTTTAAGATGAGAATATAAACTACACAAGTGTTTTTCTGTATCTTTGCATATATTATAGATTTTTCTTACTACTTCCTTTAATTTCTCTTCATTTCTATCTTTTACATCTATTATATTTTCCCAATCCCATTGATCTACATATATCGAGTGAGTATTATCAAATTCTTCATCACGCCTTATAGCATCCATGTCAGTATAAATACCTTCTCCAACTTCAAACTTATATCTTCTAAGTGCCATTCTCTTCCATTTTGCTAATGAGTGAACTATTTCCAAATTACATTCATCATTCTTCATATCAAATACAACAGGCCTTTCTACTCCAGATAAATTATCATTTAATCCAGTTTTTGTCCTAACAAATAATGGAGCAGAAACTCTAAGTAAATTTAATTCTTTTGATAATTTTCTTTCAAAGAAATCTTTTATAGTTTTTATTGCAATTTCTGTTTCTTTTAAATTCAATTTCGGTTTATACCCTTGAGGTATAATTAATTTTTCCTTCATTACAATCACTCCTATAATATTTTTAAATATAACACTCAATATATTACAAATACGTAATAAAGTCAATTGAAAAAATAGAGTAAATTTACTCTATTTTTTAATTCATTCTAATTTTAAGTAAAGCTATATCATCTTGGGGTTCATCATAGTGAAAATCATCCATGGCATCTAAAATATGTTTTATGAGATTACCTTTTTTACCTTTTATACTATTTTGCAATCTCTCAATCCCAAATTCTTCTCCAGATTTATTTCTAAGCTCAATTATACCATCTGTATATAATAGCAATTTATCATCTTTTTCTATATTTATCTTTTTCTCTTTATGATTTATTTGATCAAATAAATAGCATATAGGAAACCCCGAATTTTCTAATACTTTTATTTTATCTTTCTTTATTAATAAGGGAAAACTATTGTGACCTGCATTAGCATAAGTAAAAGTCTTTTCTTTATTATCTAATACACCATAAATTATAGTAAAGTATTTATCATCGTCTATGTTTAAATCCAAAAAACTTTTATGAAGTTCCTTTAACACCTTAGATGGTTCTATAGTGTTTTCCATTATAGCTCTCATAGTTTGTCTTACAAACATAGTAAGGATGGATGCAGAAACACCATGTCCCACTACATCCGATATATAAACACATGTATATCTCTCATTAATATTGACTATATCAAACATATCACCACTTAATACTTCTGCGGGATGATATATATAATCTATGGATACAGGTCCATAACTACCTTTAGATGGAAGTATCTTTTTTTGTAAGGCTGTTGAATATTTAATATCCTTATTCATCTTTCTATTTCTTTCTATCAATTGACTCTCTAGGTTTTTCTCCTTTGTAATATCTCTAAAAACTTCTACAACTGCATATATATTTCCTTTAGAATCTTTGACAGGTGAACTTTTAATAGAAAAAATTCTATCTTCTATTATTTGTTCTTTCTCAGATATAGCTTCAGTTTGAAATGTAGTTTTAGTTATACATTTTTTACATTCACAAGATTGGCCAAGAGAAAAATAGCAAGATTTTCCCATTGAATCAAATCCTATCTCTCTTCTCATAGTTTCATTTTCATATATAACTATTCCATTTCTATCTATAACCCTTACCCAATCTGCCATTCCATCTAATATATCACGTGCTAACTTTTGGCTAGCACCATCTTTATCATTTAAAAACATCCTAACATTGTTATTAATGCTCAAGGTAAAACCTCCTTCAGTTTGATAAAATGCTCAAACCAATATATATAATTATATCATAATGAAATATATATTTATATGCTTAGGAGTTAAAATAATAAAATATAGCCCGGAATACTTGGAGTATCCAGGCTATATTTTATTTATTAAATTTTACTTCTTCATAACCATCTTCAATATATCTAGATAATGAGTAAAGTAAATCTGAAAGTCTATTAACGTATTTTAAAAGATGTTCATTTACATCAGCTTCTCTTGCAAGAGTAATTATTCTTCTTTCTGCTCTCCTACATATAGTTCTACTTATATGTAAAAAACCAGCAGCCTTGCCTGCACCTGGAATTATGAAATGATCTGGCGTTTCTACTTGATCTAAATATTCATCAATCTTGTTTTCAAGAAAAACCACTTCATCTTCTGTCATTTCAAATTTAAGCTTTGATTTATCTTCTGTAGCAAGTTCTGCTGCTACATCAAATAACTTTCTTTGTATTTCATGAATCAAATTATAAATATCTTCATCTTCAATGAAATTTTTAGTTAGTCCTAAATATGAATTAAGTTCATCGATAGTTCCATATGATTCTACCCTTATACTATCTTTAAAAACTCTTTTACTATCATAAAGACTAGTTTTACCTTTATCACCTGTTTTAGTATACACTCTCATACAAACACCTCCAAATTCTAAGGTAATTATACCCTAAGAAAAGCAAATTATTCTTTTGTATATTTTTCATATAAATTATATAATAATATAAAAGAAATATTAGGAGATTATCTATATGAAAAAGAAAAATAAAATAAAGATTATAGTTATTATAATATTATTAATATTAATTTATATCTCAAACCTACACTATCCTCTAAGGAGTTATATAGCTATGTATCCTTTAAAAATATATTATAAAAATACTGGATTATTTGATGATATCAATCTAAAGATCCCCAGTGGAAAGATAGAAAAAGAAAACTTCTATCCATTTATGCTTTATTTTAATTCAGATAAAGGCTTTTCCAATTATATAGGTAAGGATGCTAATTTAAGCATAGCTTATAATTTTGGAGGATTTAAATTTAGAAATAAAAATTCTAGTTATTATGATAAAGATTCAGATCTTTATTCTTCTTTTTATGGTGCATATATAATAGATTCTGATGATGACAATTCTTTTGGCTTCAATGAAAATGGTCATATAGATGTTGATTTATTAGCTAAAGTTCCAGAATATGACCAAAAATATTTAGTGCTTAGTTCCATTGGTTTATCTTCTAAAAACTCTGTTTTTGAAAATGATATAATTGATATGAAAGAAAATATAAAATATATCGATATTGATGATTGGATAAAAATTGATTCAAATATTACTACAAATTCTCCTATTCATGAAAACACAAATTTTTATAGGGGATATATTCAATTTGGTATTCCTAAAAGTGAAGCCAATAAAAATTTTCCTCTTATAAATATATATGGAAGAATGTATGTTAAATATTTCAAAGAATATGATAAAACTATAGGGTTTTATATATTGGGAAAAAATAAAAATATAGTTGATAAAATAGATAAAGAAATTGTATCTAAGTCAAAAATAGAAAGAATGGACTGAAGTAGTCGATTCTTTCTATTTTAACCACTCAGGTGGTGTCTTTATATAAGGCCTTATGCCATGTTTTTCATCATGATTCTTTAGAGCCTTTTCTATATCTTCTCTGGTTTTTATACTTTCTATATCTTCTACACCTTGACTAAATGGACAAGAAGATATGCAAATTCCACAATCTGTACCAAGCATTCTCCACATCTGATAACAATCTTCTTGATTAATTTGCCATCTTTTTATACCATTTATCTCTTTTTTATCTTTAGGTATAGCTTTTCCTGGACAAGTTCTCATGCATCTATCACATTCCATGCAAAAATCATTTAAATGAAAATCTTCATATTCATCCTCTATTAAAGGAATGTCTGTAGTAATCAAACCAAGTCTTATCATTTGTCCATATTCTTTTGTAATTAATATTCCATTTCTTCCTATATCCCCAATACCAGCATCCTTTGCAACGAGTGGAAGTACTGCTAAATAATTAGCATCCATATGATTTCTTGCACTATATCCAAGTTCTCTTATAAAATAAGATATCTGCATGCCAATTATACTAGCATCAACATAGGCCCTTGATGTGTCAATTATTTCAGAAACTTGAGGAGACCGATTCAGCATTTCTTTATCCATTTTAACAGCAAAAATTATTCCATAGCGATCTTTAGGTGTGACCTTGTTCCCATAGCTTTCAGTATGTCTTCCCCTATTAGAATACCAATGATAATCATGCATTTTAGTAATTCCTACCTTTACAGCTCCAAAATGTTTCATAAGTCCTTTTATTCTTCTTGTAATAGTTTCACTATCAACTTCTATCTTTTCTTTAGCTGGTTCTCCTTCTGATAAATGTTTTATATCATCTAAAAATTTAAAATTTGCTTGTGCTATTTTAGAATTTATAGGATCATAAGTTGCAGTACCTTCCCCACAAATTTGAGGCTTCTTTCTAATTTCATCATCTTTTTCTTTTCTTTTGGGATTTTTATTATAATAATCATTATATTCTTTAGAATTCTTTTCTAAATTCATACGTGAAAACATAGTATCTCTTTCATCTATTCTTTTCATAATCTATCCTCTTCTCTAAGCTAAATCTTCAAGTGTATTTAAATCTTTTATTATTATTTTTTTGTTTCCAATTAAATCTATTATATTTTCATCTTGAAGTAAACTGAGTTTCCTACTTACAGTTTCTCTAGTTGAACCTATATAATTTGCCATATCTTCTCTGCTAAGTGGTATTTCAAGTTCAACTATATTTTTCTTTGGAGTTCCAAAATCCTTTATTAAGCTCAGTAAAAGTCCTGCAAGTCTTGATTCAATATCTTTAGTTCCAAGTCTTTGTATCTGATTTTCAAGGCTTGCAACTCTATCATGTATTACTCCTAATATCTTAAGAGCTATATTAGGATTTTTTAAAAGTATATTATCGAAATCTGTTTTGGTAAGTATTGATATAGTAGTATCTTCCATGGCAACAGCATTGAACTTGAATTCTCCTGCCTTTATAAGGCTCATATCTCCTAGAAAATCACCCTCTGCTAATATATATATAATCTGTTCCTTACCATCTTTAGTATATTTAAAGGCTTTTATTCTTCCTCTATTTATTAAAAATAATTTATCTGAAATATCCCCTTCAAAAAAGAGCATATCATTTTTCTTATATTTTTTAATTTCTATTTTATCTGTAATCTCTGCAAGTTCTTCTTCTGGAAGTATAGAAAATATAGATACTTTTTTAGCACAATATTTTCCATGGCATAAATCACAAACACCATTACAATTACTCATAATTTCACCCTATTCTTTTGCTATATTATAATTATTACGCTACTTTCATTATAACATAAGTTTATATCAATAAAAAAGGATGCCTAAGCATCCTATTTATGACCTTCTTCAGGTACTATACATATGAATTTGAATTTACCTTTACCAACATTTTTAAATTGATGTAGGGCATTCTTTGGTATATAAGCATATGAGCCTGCTTCTACTTCATTTTCTTTTCCGTCTAACAATAATGTCCCTTTTCCTTCTAACATATAATTTATATGTGGCCAGTCATGGCTATGTTTTGGAGTATATCCCCCTTCTTCAATTTCCATAACTCTCATTACATGACCTTCCCATCCTTCTTTAGGTGAAATAATAGCTTTCATTGATGCACCTTTTACTTCAGGACTTGTAAATTCTTTGCTTTTTATATTTTTCTCATGATTAATTATCATATATAAACACTCCTAACAAATATATTTAGTATATATTTATTATACCCTAAATATAATAGAAATGAAATTTATTTTGATACTCGAAATAAAATTTGATATACTAGTAAGTAATTAAGCTTAAGGAGGACAATATGGATTATACCGAAAAGAGAAAATTAATATTAAAAGGTGATATGGTAAAGGTAATACTTACGCTGTCTGTTCCACTTATGATAAATAATTTGATTCAAACTATTTACAATTTAACCGATACCTTTTTTGTTAGTAGACTTGGTGATATCGAGGTAAATGCTGTAGGTTTTGTTTGGCCTATTATATTTTTTATGATGTCTATTGCGGTAGGACTTTCAATAGCAGGTACAGCTTTGATTTCACAATATACAGGTGCAAATGAATCTGATGAAGCACAAGTTGTAGCAGGACAGATAATCTCATTTTCATTTATTGCATCAATCATACTTGGAATCTTAGGAGCCCTTGCAACTCCATTTATAGTTTCTATAATGGGTGCAGAGGGAGAACTTTATAATTACAGTGTAGATTTTTTAAGAATTATCCTTTTAGGACTTCCTACTATGTTTATATTTAATGCTTTTAATGCTATAAAGCAAGGCCAAGGTGATACTTATACACCTATGATATTAGTTGGTTTATCTGTGGCCTTAAATATAATATTAGATCCAATATTTATATTTACATTTGATCTAGGAGTTGCTGGTGCTGCTATTGCAACAGTTATTTCTCGTGGAATTCTTGCAATATATGCAATGTATATTTTATTCAATAAAAATGATGGAATAAGATTAGAAAAAAACATTTGAAAATAAAAAAATATTGGTTAAAGAAAATCATTGTAGTTGGAGTTCCATCTTCAATTGGTCAATCCACAACTTCACTTGGTTTTGCAGTTCTTAATATATTTGTTAAATCATTTGGTAGTGCTACCCTTACAGCTTTTATAATAGGGAATAGAATAAACTCACTTATACTTATGCCTGCTATGGGAATAGGTAGTGCACTTGCTACAGTAGTAGGACAAAATTTAGGAAAAGATGATGTTTTAAGGGCAAGAAAGGCTGTAAAAACAAGTGCAGCACTTGCGACTATATTTTTAATTATAGGTGGAACATTTGTATTTATATTAGCTCCACAAATTATAAGTCTATTTACAAATAGTAAAGATGTAATAGAACAATCTGTTTTTTATTTAAGAGTAATATCAGCATCTCTTCCACTTATGGGAATATTTCAAGTCTTTAATGGAACATTTCAAGGCTCAGGACACACTATTATGGCAATGCTTGTTATGAGTTCTAGACTTTGGGTGTTTAGAATTCCAATGATAATATTATTTAAAAATTATACGAATTTAGGTGAAAAATCAGTATGGTTTGCAATGATATTAAGTAATGGATTTGTATGCCTTATAGGTTTTATACTTTATTTATCTAGAAAATGGGAAACAAAAATAATAAAAAAAGAATTGGTTTAAACCAATAAGAGGTGATAATTGTGTTTAATTTAGATACTTGAGTATCTTATATAGCAGATAACTCCACCAAAATAATTACTGAAATTTTTGATCGCATGCTTAATCAAAAAGGAGTTACTAGAGTGCAATGGATTGCACTATATTATTTAGGGAAAAATAATGATATTAGCCAAAAAGAGTTAGCAAAACATATGAATATTAAAGAATCTACTATAGCAAGATTAATCGATAGAATGGAAAAAGAAGAATTAGTTACAAGAAAAAAAAATCAAAGTGATAAAAGAGTCATGAATATAATCTTAACTTCAAAAGGTGAAGAAGTAAGAAAAGAATTATTACCTGAGGGAGAAAAATTTAATATTTTAGTGTCAAAAGGTATAAAAAAAGATGAAATGGAAATATTTATGAGTGTACTTAATAAAATGGTTTCAAATGTAAATAAACACAATTTTAAATAATATGTGTTTATTTTTTTATTTATTTTATTGATTGACAATTAACAATTTACTTGCTATACTAAGTATTATTAAAGTATATAATTTAATTCTAGGAGGAGATATTAATGGCAGATGTAAGAAAGATGTTAAATGATTTTACGGGTGGATTAGAAGAATTAGCAGAATCTAATGAAAAACATGTAGGTGCTTTTATGGGATTACTAGAAGCTTCATATGAACCAGGTGCACTTGATTTAAAAACTAAGGAATTAATGAGTATATCTATAGGTTGCTACAACAGATGTGAGTATTGTATTGTATTCCATACTTATAAAGCTCTTGAAGCAGGAGCAACAAGAGAAGAAATAATTGAATCAGCAATGGTTGCTGTAGCTTTTGGTGGCGGCCCTTCAATAGCATATAGTGTTACTTTATTAAAAGAATCAATAAATGAATTTGAAAAAGATTTTAAGTAAATTTGAATATGATGAATGAAAGACAGTAGAAATGCTGTCTTTCTCTAATATTTATTAGAAAAGGATGAGATAAATGTTGATTGATATTAAACTTGAAAAACTTTCTGGACATTCTACTAGTGGTAAAATAGGAAAAATCCATGTAGAAGTTAATGATAATATAAAAGTTGGAGATGAAATATTAGATATAGAATCTAATAAAGGAAATAAATCTGTAATTTCTAATGCTACAGGTATTATTAAATCAATTAATGTAGAAACTGGTGATACTATAAAAAAAGGTGATATACTTGTAACTGTTGAAGGAGAATTAAAGGAAGAGTCTTCTAAAAAGAAAAGTACCTTTAATTATATGGGTGGTTTAATGAAACCTAAAAAAGAAGAGATAGACACAGATATTACTGTGATTGGTTCAGGTCCTGGTGGATATGTTGCTGCTATTTATGCTGCAAAAATGGGTGCTAAAGTTACTATAATAGAAAAAGAAAAAGTAGGAGGAACTTGTTTGAATTGGGGATGCATCCCTACAAAATCATTTGTCACTTCTGCTAAAATGTATGAAAATCTAAATAATGCCAAAAGCTTTGGATTATCTGCAGAAAATATATCCTTAGATATTAAAAAAATTGTATCAAGAAAAAATAATATAGTTAAAGAGTTAACTGATGGTATAAAATATTTGTTTGAAAATAATAATATTACCTTGTATAAAGGAACAGCTAAAGTTCTAGATGAAAATACCATTTTTGTAAAATCAAACAATACTGAAACTACTATAAATACTAAAAATATTATATTAGCTACCGGATCTAAAGTATCCATGATACCAATCAAAGGCATAGAATCTAAAAATATTCTAACAAGCAAAGAAATACTTGATATAGATGAACTTCCTAAAAAGCTTATTATAATAGGAGGTGGAGTTATAGGTATGGAATTTGCTTTTCTTTTCAATAATCTTGGAGTAGATGTAACCGTTATTGAATATATGGATGATATACTAGCTAATATTGATAAAGATATAATTTCAGAAATTACTTCTATAGCAGAAGAAAAAGGTATACACATATATACTTCATCAAAAGCAGAAGAAATAATAGATACAGAAGATAAAAAGGTGGTAGTATCATTTAATAAAAAGGATAAATTACATTATGTTACTGGGGATAAAGTTTTATTTTCAGTAGGAAGGGAGCCAAATACGGGAGAAATAGATTTAGAAAAATTAGATGTTGAAAGAAATGATAATAAAAGAGGTATAAAAGTAAATACCAAAATGCAAACCAATGTTTCTAATATATATGCTATAGGCGATGTTACTGATAAAGTTCAATTAGCTCATGTAGCTTCCCATCAAGGCATAGTAGCAGCAGAAAATATTTTAGGTAACAATATAGAAATGGAGTATGATGTTATTCCTGCAGCTATATTTACTGATCCTGAGATAGCTGTAGTAGGTTTAAGTGAAAGACAAGTTAAAGAAAAAGGATTAGAAGTTTCTATAGGCCAATTTCCTTTTGCTTCAAATGGAAAAGCTTTAACCTTAGGAGAATCAAGGGGATTTGTTAAAATAATTAAAGAAAAGGAAACAGGTGTTATATTAGGAGGCTCTATAATAGGACCTCATGCTACTGACTTAATTCATGAAATAGCCTTAGCTATAAAAAACAAATTAAAAGATGTAGATTTAATGAATACTATACATGCTCATCCTACAACAGCAGAATCTATATATGAATCTGTTTTAGCAACAACTGAAACAGGAGCTATTCATAATTGAGTTAAAAAAAGAATTGGTTTAAACCAATTCTTTTTTTAACTCATATCTTCTAAATGAGAAGTTTGCAACAAATAATCTGCATAAAGTTTGTTTGTTTTTCCTAATTTATAAGAAAGCTTATCTACAAAAATTCGTAAAAACTTCATTCCCATACCCGGTTTAGCTCTAACTATTTCTTCTATTTGAGATTGTTCTATAGATAGGAGAGTCAAAAACTCTGTTGCTTTACCACTTACATAATATTTTTCAGTTGCAATTGCAGTTTCTCCTATGAAATTACCTGTGCAAAGTGTAGATAAAGAAATCTCTTCATTTTTTTCATTAGATTTAAATATATTTATACATCCATCTAAAATTATATAGAATTTTGAATCTTGTTCACCTTCTTTAAATACCATCTCATTGTCTTTAAAAAAATTAATATTTGCAATTTGTGCAATTTCTTTTATTTCATCTTCAGTAAAGACACTAAACTCTTTTATTCCCTTTATTTTATTTATCTTATCTTTTAAATTCATATTTTTTTGTTTTTCTTTAGTATTTATATTTTGCTTTGAAAGATTATCTGTTTCCATTATCTTTCTAATTTCATATCTATTTTGTATTGTAAAATCAATTAATTTTTGCCAGTTTTTTTGTATGTGTCTATATTGGGTAAAAGGATCTTTTTCTTTTACAGCTTCATATTTACTTATATATATATTTTTCATGCTTTCTTTTGATGCTTCTGTGTTTCCTTCAGCCAAATATTCTAGAGATAATAATACATTTGTTTTATATATTTTATCTTCTAAATCATTCTTTAAAAACTCGCCTGGATAAGGATCAAAATCTTCTGGTTTAACTATAGTCATATTATTCACTTCATATTGAGAAGAAATTTTTGCTCTTTCATACATAAATCTATAAATATCTTCTCTAAATCTCTGCCATACTGGGTGATTCTTTTTAGGTGGAAGATGTTTTACCGAAAGTTTATTGTCTAAGAAAAAGTTAAATCCAAACATCTTTGAGTTAATTAAATAATCAATATCCTCTCCTCTTGTAATATTAGGATCAAATGCTATAAGTTGATAAAGATTTTTGTGAATCACCATAGCTCCACCAAAAGCAAATGGAGTTTGTTTAAGTCTTGGCTCACATCCTATTATTTTATCAAATGCTTTGGCTTTACTTCCAAACCTATCCCAATAAGTCATCCAAGGTTCCATATCTACATCATCATAATATTCATCATGTTTATTTAAATAATAACCTGCAACACCATATATTATCTCACCATAAATTCTTTTACCTATATATTTCTTTGACATAGATATAAAATCTTTATTTTCTATTATCTCATCATCATCTATTAAGATTATTACATCTGAAGCTAGTATATGAGCTGAAAACAGACACATATTACGCACATTGGAATATCCTTTTAAGCTTATTATGTCTACAATTTCTCTTTTCATATCAGATGATTTAAATATATTTTTTATATTTCTTAAGCTCTTAGGTGTAAAAAGAAAAGTCTCAATTCCTAAATCTATACTGTTTATTATATCTCTAACTTTTTCTTCTGCTTCTTTTTCTATATCTATAGTTGTGGGGCATAAAAGTATAACTAATTTAAAATCTTTATCATTTAAATTTTTTAAACTTTCAAGAGTTCTCTTTAGAGTACCTTCTTTGTCTACAGGTGTAGGATGATCATATATGGCATCTCCCTTTTTCCAACCTTCAGTTGAACTTCTGCCCCAATAGGTAGGTATTACTACAGTTTCTCTCATTTTTTAATTCCCCCATATATTTTTTCTAGATGGTCTAATGTATGCTTCCACGAAAAATTATTTTTAGCATAATTATAACATCTTTTACTTCTTTGATCTTTATCATCTCTTGTAAGTTCATCCTTTATAGCCTTTGCAAGAGCCATATCATCATCTACATCTATAAGTGTACCAACATCATCATTTATAAAGTCTACAAGTCCTCCTTGATTTGTAACCACAACAGGAGTACCGCATCCAAGAGCCTCTATAGCAACAAGACCAAAAGGTTCCACTCTAGAAGGTACCGTACTTACATCTGCTATATTATATAAATCTACCAATTGTTCTTGACTTACATGTCCAATGAAAAACAGATTATTGATGTTTAACTTTTCTTTTAATTCTATTAATTCTGAATAAAGGTCGCCATTTCCTGCAATTAATGTGGCAATAGTCTTATCTTTTATGCTATTATTATATGTTTTAGCAGCCTTTACTAGAACATCTACCCCTTTAAAATGTGTAAGTTTTCCTGCAAAAGATATGATATAATCTGGATTTATATCTACACCAAAACTTTTTAAAACTTCTTCTTTATTTAAATTTATAGGTTTAAATAGTTCTTCATCATAACCATTCATAACTATTTCAGTATCAAGATCATTTACTCCATAGAGTTCTTTAACTTCTCTATCTACTTGCTTTGAGATAGTTATTATTTTAGATGCATTTCTTGCTCCCTCTATGGCAAATTTATGATATCTTTCATCTTTTTTAAAACCTTTTAAATCTGTTCCATGGGCCGTTACCACATAGGGCACATTAGTTTTAGAGGCTGCATATGGGGCTATCCATAGATGTTGAGCATGGATCATGTCAGGATTAAAATCATCAACTTCTTCTTTTACTCTTTTTACAAATACATCTATATAATCTTTCATTTGACCTTCATTTAAATCATAATAAGTGTTTATACTTCTAGGATGTGAAGTAAAGCAAGGAAAATCATAGTCTAAATCCCAATTTACACTATTTTGTCCTTTAAAATAAATAGGACTTTGTTCAAAAATTTCTTCTCTTGGTTTCTCATTTTCTGGGAATATAACCCTTACTTTATTCCCTCTTTTAGTAAGCTCTATGGCTAAATTTCTTGTATATACTCCACTTCCAGAACCCTCAAGAGGAAAATGATTAATTAACAATATCTTCATACATTCCATCTCCTTTGTTGATTTTTGAAATAGCTTTGTCCCAACTTCTAATAGTTCTTTTATAATCTTTTATCATAAAAGGTAATTCCCTATAACTAATTTCTAGAGCTTCAGGTAATATTAGAAATCTATCATCATTTAAATACCTAGCTAGCTTTGGAGCTCCTATTTTTAAGTTTTCTAATTGTATTTTTTTTATATTTTCTAAATCTTCATTCATTAGCCAATTTAAAAATGGATTTCTTCCTATCCAACCAAGACATGCATAATAAAATCTATCTTTAATATTTTTATTTCCTCTTATGTCAGGTCTTGTTGGATAATTATTATAAGTATCATGGAATATTTTCACATCTATATCTATAAATTTTTCTTTAATTTCATTAGACTTTAATCCCAGTACTGTATCTTCACCCCTTGTTAATACATTGTGTTTTCCATCTGGAGCATAATATGATGAATAAAAAGGAGGTAGTTTCTCATAGAAAAAAGCATCTAATTTCATAGCTAAATTACCACCTAATATTTTATGTGTAATAAAAGGATTTTTAGTTTCATCATCTAAATTCAAACAATTATGAATATTGCACTCATTAATATATTCATAAGCAGATTCCTTTTGAAGCCCTATAAAAAGTTCTTTCATTCCTTCAAATTTCATTGGAGGTATTATATAATAACCTGAATAATCTGATGTAGTTACTATCACGTCTTCATCATTCATATATTTCATATGTGAACCTATAAAATCTATTTCTTTTTTTACAACTTTTCCATTTTCTTTTCTTAAAACATAAGGATAAACATCTGTATCTATAAAAAATAAAATATCGCTACCAGTAATCATAGCCTTTAATATAGCATGATTTCTATTTATGCCATATGGAACTATACCATCTTTTGATAAAGTTTTTACATTTAAGAGCCTTGATATATCTTTAGAAGATATACCTTGATAAAGTAAGTCCTTATATAGATCTGCTTTATCATTTATCTTTACTGTGTGTACCTTCACCTTTTTCTCAAAGTATTTAAGTGCAGTTTTATCAACCTTGTGAGAATAAACCACTATAACAGAATGGATTTTGTGACCAAATTTTTCTGCATTTACAAGAAATTTGTCAAGTCCACTACTATTATCAAAGTATTTAGTTATCATTGCTATTGAAATTTTCATATATGTCTACCCCCTTTTAAAGTAAAATTTTATAATAAAAATGAACCTCTGGTAAAAAGAATTCACCTCGTGGTTCATTGTTTTGATATTTATACCCCATTTTACAATAATTTAACTAAAATTTAATATAAAGTTATTAAATTCATATTATATGGATATTTAATTCATAGTTTTGGTAAAATATAAGGCTAAAGTGTAATACTTTAACCTTAAAATTAATCTACTACTATTTCCTTATTATCTATATCTAAAATTGACATTTTAATCCTTCCACCTAAATTATCTTGTACTAATTTCCATAATTCTTTTAAGGCATTTTCAAAATCCATTAACCTACTTTCATCCACCAATTCAATGCATAAGAAAGCATTAACAGTATTTTCAGTAAGCATTGTCCTTACAGCTTCTCGCCAGTTCCAGCATCTACAAATCGCACCTTTATCATCTTTATAAACTATTTCACCTTCATATGGAGGTGAATTTTCATCTTTTCCAAGTGGTATAAATTCCTCATCTCCTACAGCTATAGTTAAACTTATATCACCAACAAATTTATCTATATCTTCTCCACCACATGGTAAGCCATATTTTAATGAAATAGTATTATAAATATCAACTAATGGATTAATAGTTCCTATATGATTGCCTTTATCAATCCTTTTTAATAATGCCTCTATAGATGATCTTGCTCCTTTTTTTGTTTTGAACTTTTGGAATGCTTCTCTCCATACTTTTATTACTGTATTATTACTAAATTTTGCATCTTGTAAATACTTTAATGCTTCTTCTTCTGCTGATGAAATCATTTTTCTATATTGGTCACTATCTTTTATAGTATTATCTATACCATGACATGTAATAACACCAATTTTTGCTTGTGGAAATAGACTCCAAAAAGAATCTTCAATCACAAATTTTTTCATTAGAATACCTCCTTGATTATAAAACTACTTTAGTCATTATATAATCTATTTGTTTTTCATCACCCATATTAAAAGAGTGAGATCCAGTTTGAGTAAAACCCATTTTTTTATAAAAATCAATAGCATCTTTATTTTTTTCCCATACACCTAACCAGATTTTCTTTTTATTATATTCTATTGCAATCTCTATAGCTTTATTTAATAGATATTTACCAAGCCCTTGATTTTGGAATTTATTTTTTATATAAATCCTCTCAATCTCAAGTGATTCATTCCCAATTATTTCAGATTGAGAATCATTAATATTGACCTTTAAATACCCAGCTATTTCATCATCTAAATAGATAAAAAAGAAATGAGAATAAATATTAGATAATTCCTTCTCTACTTGCTTTAAGTTAAATGCCTTTTTTAAATAATCATTTATATTTTCTGGCGAATTTTGTTCTTTAAACGTTTCATTAAATGTTTCATAACTAATATCTCGAAGTTTATGTGCATCTTCAAAAGTACATTTTTTTATTTCTATAGTCATTTAAATATAACTCTCCTTAATTTAATAGTTTCTTTTATTTCCTTTTTTTACAAATTCCCAGTCTTTTTCTACATTTTTTCTCATTCTTCTAAGAAGGTTTAAAATAGTTTTTTCCTCTTTTTCAGAAAACCCCTTCAAAGCTATAGAATTAGAATAAATATGTTCACTAATTATAAAATTATAAACTTTTTTACCTTTTTCTGTTGGAAATAACCTTTTAATTTTTTTGTTAACCTCATCTTCTTTTTTGTCAATGAATCCATTAATTTCAAGTTTTTTTATAGCACGCGCTGCGCTTGTTCTATCTACCTTTATCATCTCAGCTAATTTTTCTTGAATTATGCCTGGACTTTCATATATTCGTACAAGATACAAATATTGTCCTTTAGTAAGATTATATTCTTTAAATTCTATATTACTTATAGAATTTAATGCTCTTGCTATCATTCCAATTTCCCGAAGAATTTCTGACATAATTACCCCCAATAAATATTTATTGTAATTACAACAAAACTTATAATTAATTTTACCACTATATTGTTGCAAATGCAACAAAAAAATAAATATATCTAATCTTAAATATAAACCCTTTTTATTATAACTTATTCTACATTGATTTCTACAGTATTTGAATCGAATCCAAGTCTCTCCTTTAATTCATCTGTTATTTCAATTTTTATAGTATCACCAGCTTCTAAGTCTTTATAAATATATTGGAAAGCTGTGACTACTGTTCCATCTAACATTGTTTCTTCATTTGGTTTGGGAGATAGGGACTTTATATGGTCTTGATAGTTACCACTTATTTCACCCTTATTTATTATTTCATTTATATTCTTATTTCCTTCTAACATAGGATAATTTTCGCTAAGTCTTACCCAAAATTCTTTTTTACCTGTTGTAATTTTACTCTCTTTTATTTTTTCATTATCAATACTTAATTCATATCCCCATAGTTTTTTTACTAATTCTTCACTTTGTTTTTCTTTCAAGTTTTTTATGGCATAAATTATTGCATTAGTATGTCTTTCTATCACTTCTCTATAAAATTCATCTTCCATTTCTTTTTGGTCGTCAATTCCTTTTAGAGATTCCTCATGTATATTAATCCTTTCTTCGTATTCTTCATTTATCCCTTCAAGTTCATCAATTCTTTTCTCTAATTCTTCTACCCTTGCATTTTCAGAATCTTGAGTGCCTGTATCATCAGTACATGATGCAAATGTTATGGATGTTAGTAATAAAAAAATTAATATTGCTACTTTCTTTTTCATTTGATATTCCTCCCTTTAATCTAATTCCAATCCCATTTGTATTGAACGGTAGTATTTTCCATTTAGATATAAATCTCTTGCTATTATACCTTCCTTTTTAAATCCTAACTTTTTATATAAGTCTATAGCATTTTCATTGTCTTCTCTAACCCTTAAATTTATCTTCTTTACTATATCACCATCTTCTGCCCAGTTTATTAAATACTTTACTAGTTCTTTACCTATACCTAAGCCCCAATGCTTTTTTAATACACTTACTCCAAATTCCCCAGTATGTCTAATTCTTGGTCTATGTCCCCCTCTAAAGGTTAAATTACCAACTATCTTATTGTCTATTAATGCTATTATATTTAAATCCATTATTTGAAGATAATATATTTTCTAGTATTTTTTCTTCCTCTTCAACTGTAATATTAAATTCTCCTCGACCAAATGTAAGAAAGTCAGATTCAGCAGATATATCTTGTATATAACTTATTAATTTTTCCGCATCATACTTAGTAGATTCAGTAATTGTCATTTTATCATTATTTTTAAGTACTAATCTTTTCATTTATGCACCTCATTTTCGTCCACTAATAATTATCATAGGCGATATATTAAAATCCCATAGTCTTTCATTTTTATCTAACATATTTATTTTTTTGACATACCTTTCATTAATTAGACTGATTAATTCATCTTTTTCTTTAAAAGTTAATGCATTTTCTTTTTTATCTATAATCATATTTACAAACTCTAATATACTCTCATATTCTGATTCTATGATTAATCTTTTCCTCTTATAAGAATTTCTATAATCGTCTATGCAACTTATATAATTAACAGTATCAAAGTGAATCTCTCGAAATCCAACTTCTTCAAAGAGTCTTAATATATTTTGAGGATCATTAAAGTACTTTCCTACATTTAAATCATCTTTTACCTTTTTTTTATATAGTTCTATTTTGTTCATGAGAACTTTTTCTCTAGTAGTTAGTGTAATATTATCTTTACTATTTAATGCTAATTCTGGTCTAACATTTAATATAGATACATATCCACCTCTTTTACATACTCTATATTGTTCTTCTAAAAATTTCTTATTTGGTACATGTTCTATTACAGTATGAGAAGTGCATGCATCAAAAGTATTATTTTCAAAAGGTAAAGAAAGAGCATCTCCTTCAGTATACTGAATATTATTTAAAGATTCATTTTCAGCTCTCATTTTGCAATAATTTATAAAGTTACTATCCATATCTATTCCAGTTATTTGAGAATCTAAACTTAATTTTTCTCTAAGCTTTCTAGTAAAAGTGCCTGTTCCACATCCAATCTCTAATATGTTTCTTGCATTTTTTATTCTAATAGCTTCAATTATCTCTTTCATTTTATTTTCTGTAAACCTTAATTCCCTACTAGTATCTAAACTATATATACTTTGTACTCTCTCGGACCAATTCCTATTTTCCATAGGTAACCCCCTAGACAATATTTCATTACACTTTTAGACATTTTTTAAACTATTAAAATAATTTTCACATCTATTATTCCACTTAATTTCATATTGTTCCTTACTTATTATACTCTTAGATAAATCTTTTACCGATTTTATGTTTTCATCATTTCCATTTTCATCAGTTGCTATAAAAAAATTACTACTTTTTATAACGCTCTTATCTCTACAATATTTGATATACTCATTTGATCCTCTTTGAACTTCAATATTGTTGATATCTGTCATATTTATCACCTTTTCTGAAAAACTCACCTTTTAAATCCCCTAAATAACCTCATCCTTCAATATAGAATAATACTTTAAATCTACAAATTTATCTCTTGAATTTTTAATCACTTTTCTAAGTGTACCTTCATATTTAAACCCGCACTTTTCCATAACTTTTCCCGAAGCTGAATTTTCTATTTCATGTCTTCCTGTTATACGAGCAAAACCAACTTTAGTAAGACCATAATTTATGATTTCTTTTGCTGCTTCTGTTGTTATGCCTTTATTCCAATAATCTTTTCTTATGCAATAACCTATTTCACTATTTTCATTTTTATTATCTACACCAAAAATCCCAATTGTCCCTATTACAGTCTTATTTTCTTTATTTTCTATAACCCAATGATAATTTTCTAAATCTTTGTTTTCTTCCATCCACATTTTTATTAGTTCTTTAGTTTCTTCTATTGATTTATGTGGTTTCCATGTTACATATCTTGTAACATCAGTATCTGTTGCCCAACCACTATATATTTTTCCTGCATCTTCTTCTTTAAATGGTCTAAGTATAAGTCTTTCTGTTTCTAAAACTATAGTTCCTTTATGATTTAACATCTTATCACCTCTATTTTTTGTTTTTAATTGATAATTTAAATCTATCTATATAGCTACGAATAATTGGCATAGAAATTAATCTCAGTATTATACTAATTATAACTCCACTTATTAATATAAAATCTGATATACCTATAGTTATTTTAAGCAGTAACACAATTATAATTAATAAGACACTAATATTTCTAAGCTCTGCATCTCCCAATTTAAACACCCCTTATAAGTTATTATTTAAATATTCTATATTCTAATAATAAAACCCTTCTTTTTAATAAAAAATCTTAAGGAATTTTCCTTAAGATTTTTTTGGTCTTGGTCCAAAGTATTGATAATAATCTATTTTTATTCTACCATTATATAACTTTCTTTTCTTTGCTGCTTTCTTACCATATAGCTTTTCAAAGTTTTCTTCTGAAGTTATTATATATTTTGACCATGTTCTGAGATCATTAAATTCTCTTCCCATCTGTTTATATAATTCATCTACTTGCTTTTTCTCACCAATTCTTTCACCATATGGTGGATTAGTTATGATTACTCCAAAACTGTTTTTTATATTTATAGTAGAAAATTTCCTTGCTTTAAAATCTATCACATCATCTACACCTGCTTTAAACGCATTGTCTTTTGCAATATCTATTGCTCTTTTATCCATATCTGATGCATATATTTTTAATTCTCTATCATGCTTTATAGCTTTAAAAGCATCCACTCTTTCTTTTTTCCATACTCCTTCAGGTATTATATCCCACTCTTCTGAAGCAAATTTTCTATTTAATCCTGGAGCTATATTTCTACCTATCATAGCTGCTTCTATGGCAATGGTACCTGAACCACAAAATGGATCTAATAATACTCTCTCATGAGTCCAAAAGCTTAATTGAACAAGGGCTGCTGCAAGTGTTTCTTTAAGTGGTGCTAGCATTGCTTCTTTTCTATAGCCTCTTTTGTGAAGTCCAACTCCCGATGTATCTATTGTAAGAGTTGCTATATCTTTTAAAAGAGCTACTTGAATTGTATATTTTGCTCCAGTTTCTTCAAACCACTCTGTATTATATTTTTGTTTCATTTTTTCTACTACTGATTTTTTTACTATTGCTTGGCAATCAGGAACACTATATAATTTAGATTTTATTGATTTACCTGTTACAGTAAATTCTCCATCTTTAGATATCAAATCTCCCCAAGGTAATGCTTTTGTCTTTTCAAATAATTCTTCAAATGATAATGCTTTAAATTCTCCTACTAATAGTAATACCCTATCTGCAGTTCTAAGCCATAAATTAGCTTTTGGAATGTCTTCTAATTTTGCAGAAAAAATAACCTTGCCATTTTCTACTTGTATATCCTTAAATCCTAAACTTTCTACTTCTCTTTTAACTATAGCTTCAAGTCCAAATGTTGCAGTAGCTATCAATTTTATATTTTCCATCAAATCTCTCCTTCGTATCCTAAATACATTTTATCAGAAAACTAACTTATTATCTATTATAACTAATTTAAATTTTTTTTAGCCAAAGCTAACATTTTTGTGTTAATTTTTATTTAGAGGGTATATTAATAATCGAATGATAATTTTTAAAATTAAGGGAGGAGTTTTAAATAATGAAAAGTTTAGGAGAATTTTTACAAACAGGTGACTGGAAAGGTGAAAAACACGTTCCAGTAATTCATATTGAAGATACTATCAATGCAGGTGAGCTTACAGAGCTTAAAGTGACTATTGGTGATGAAATTGCTCATCCAAATACTTTAGAACATCATATTAAGTGGTTTAAAATATTCTTTAAACCAGAAGATGGAAAGTTCCCAGTTGAAATTTATACAGCTACTTTTGACGCTCATGGTGAATCTGATATATTTGACGAACCACAAGTTGCAACTTATTTCAAAACAAATAAATCAGGTACTATCCACGTAATGAGTTATTGCAATATTCATGGCTTATGGGAAAATAGTAAAGAAGTAAAAGTAAAATAATTGAATTAATTAAATGGGCTCTTAAGAGTCCATTTTTTATTTCATGAATTTAAAGGGTATATATAGTTAGGTAAGATGAATAAATAATAAGGGAGGTTTTTTTATGAATGAAGAAAAAATGATAATTCTTAGAATGTTAAAAGAGGGTAAGATAAATGAAGATGAAGCATCTAAACTTTTAGATGCAATATATAATAAAGATAAATCAGAAGATAATTCAAAAACTAATTTTAAATCTAATAATAAAGATTGGCAAAAAGATTTTGATAATACGATTAATAAATTAGAAAATGGTTTAAATAAATTCGGTGAGAAATTTGGAGAAAAGATGGATAAAATAGGAAAGGAAATTAATGAAGATTCTGATTCATTTGCTGATAAAATAATGTCTTCATTTAATTCTTTTATAGATAAAGATTTAAATGATATTCTAGGTAGATATGAGATAAAAAAAGAAACTTTGGAACTAGAAATTGATGACATAGAAAATCTTCAATTAGATATTAAAGGCATTAATGGAGATATAAATATAAATCCTTGGAGTAAAGATTACATTTATGTAGAAGCTATATGTGAACCTCACCCCCTGAATAGAATATTCAGAGGGTGCTTCTATTTGCATTAACAAACAGACTCTCTGACTTAGATACAGCTATGCACACGATTGTTACTCAGTTTGAGCAACTTCTTTATGTAAGCTAATTAATGAAGCCAAAGTGCACTTGGTCCTAGTTGCTAACTCAGGAACTTTTGCCTGGATCAGCAACTCTTTCTTTTCAGAAAGAGTTTTTAAATATTCTCTGATAAAATATCTTGCACCGATATTGTAACTAGCATTGAGATCAGCATGATATGTTTTTCTTGTTGTGAAAGTACATAAATCCTTTTTAGCATTTCTTTTTACTTCTCCAGTACCATCAAATGCTAATTTTGAAGTGTTTCTAGGGTTTATAAAACTAGCTCTAATGCCTAAAGAATGAGCTTTTTCTATAGTCTTATTTTGGATTTTTCTTTTAGCCCAAAACTGAAGCTTATAGCTTAATTTCTTGGCTCCATAAAATCCTTTCGGTACTTTCATTTTAGATAGATACTCAAATACAATTACATCAGCTTGATATTTTTCAGCAAACTTTATTATTTGATTAACAGTATCTTGAACAATTTGGGTTTGATAATTATTAATTCTTCTCCAATAATTAGGCTTGCGCCCTATTCCAGATAACTTATTGATCTTCGATAATCTGCCTACGGCAGCATTCATACGGTCTTTTTCTATTGGCTGGTTGATAAATACCCTACCAATGACAGTTCCATCTGATTTAATCGCAGAACAAACAGCACTATTTGTAATACCTAAATCTACAGATACTACTACTCTATCTTTTAATTTTGTAGTTTTTAACCCTACTTTTGCTTCATAAGGAATATGTAAATAATATTTCTTGCCATTACGAACAAGAGTAGGATTTTGTTCTTTATATAAATCTAAATCAAGATTATTACTACCTTTGTAATCTATTTTTAGCCATATCCAATCATTATTTTGAAATATTTTAATCAAAGCAGAATTATCATCTAGTTTATTAAACATATTTTTCTTATAAAATACAGGAAAAGAATAATGGTTGTGACCCAATCTAGGTGGATTCTTAGTGAAATTCTGTTCCTCTTCAACTGCAACTTCTTTTTCTTCTTTCCAGTTTATTAAATTAGACCTATAACTAGATACTATCCCAGTAGCTTCATTAATAGCACTTCTTCTAAAGTAAGAAGGGAATTTATGAAACTTATAATCAAAATCATCATATTTAGGATATGGATTTTTCTTAGTTTTATGGATTAATTTCTCAACAAGAGTGAGCCTTTCCTTTGAAGTTTTTGACTCTAAAATATCCCATTCATCATTAACTACTTTTACTATGTATTGAACTGAATTTCTATAAACAGATAAGGTGTCTTCGAATATTGAATTATGGCTAGTAATTTTATATTTTACAGTCTTTACTATTTTCATAAGCTCACTCCTTTCTTGATATATTCTTAACCTTATTATATAATATCATTAATCAGTTGTAAAGGAGATATTATATGAAAAAAGTAGAATATAACACTAATAGACACTCTTGTTACAAATTACAATATCATTTAGTTGTAACTACAAAATATAGGCACAAATGCATAACTGGAGAAATACTAAAGAGACTGAAAGAAATATCCTTAGATTTATTCAGAAAGCAAAAATGTACTATTTTAGAAATGGAAGGAGAGCAAGATCATATTCATATATTATTTGAAGCTCCTCCTCAAGTTCAGCTATCGAAATTAGTGAATACACTTAAATCAGTATCCTCCAGATATATCAGAAAAGAATTTTCAGAGCATTTATCTAGGTTCTACTGGAAGCCTTATTTTTGGAACAGAAGCTATCTTCTTCTTTCATCGGGTGGAGCCCCTATTGAAACTATAAAAGAATATATTAAAAACCAAGAAACTCCTAATACGGCTAACACCCCCTGAATCGAAGATTCAGAGGGTGCTTGCGCCTTAACAGAAGATGTCAAATAAAAATATAAAAGCTCATAAAGAAAATACGACAGCTGATGAACAAGTAGTTTTAGATTTAAATACTACAAATGGCAAGATAATTATAGATTAATAATAATCCTCTTCTTTTTTTGAAGAGGATTATTATTATCTCTTTCTTATTTGAAGTGCAAATAAATCTTGTAATTTATCACTCATATAAGTATAACTATCATCTATCCCTTTATTATATATATCTTCTGCTAATTCTTCTAAAAAGAAATTTAGTATTAATTCTGCTGCTAAATCTCCTAAATCTTCATCCCTTTCTTTTAAAAAATAAACTTTTATTTTTTCTGTCATTACTTGTTTTTTATCATTACTAATTTTTATTTTTTTATCCACTTAAAACATCTCCCCTATTATATTTTACCTTAAAATTTGTATATGTATTGACATTTTTGTTTATTATATATATTATATATTAAAATGATAATATAAGCATTGATGGAAATAGTAGCTTTTTTATAGGGAAATAAGAGACAGATTGGTTGCTGAAAAATCTGCCCTAAATTTAAGTGAATTACGATTCTTAAGCTTCTATAGGAAACTATAGCGTCTACTACATGATACGTAGTATAATGAGGCATCTTTTGTAGATGTAAATTAAGGTGGTACCACGAGTTTTCTCGTCCTTTGGGATTTGAGAAGACTCTTTTTTATTACTCAAAATGAATTTTTTAAGGAGGTTTTTTAAATGGATAATATATACGATATTTTGGTAGAAAGAGGTTTCATAGAGCAAGCTACACATGAAGATGAAATCAGAGAATTATTAGGCAAAGAATCTGTAACATTTTATGTCGGCTTTGATCCAACAGGTGATAGTCTTCACGTAGGACATTTTGTTCAAGTTATGGTAATGATGCATATGCAAAGAGCAGGTCATAAACCTATCGCTCTTGTAGGTGGTGGAACTGCAAAAATAGGAGATCCATCAGGAAGATCAGATATAAGAAAAATGCTTACAGAAGAACAACTTAATAAAAATGTAGAAGGTCTTAAAAACCAATTATCTAAATACTTAAATTTAGATGGAGAAAATGGTTTTGCTGCAAATAATAAAGATTGGTTAGATGATTTAAAATATATCGAATTTATTAGAGATATTGGAAAGCATTTTTCTGTAAATAGAATGCTTACAGCTGAATGTTTTAAATCTAGACTTGAAAAAGGATTATCATTTTTAGAATTTAATTATATGCTACTACAATCCTATGACTTTTTAGAGTTAAATAAAAGATATAACTGTAAATTAGAACTGGGTGGAAATGACCAATGGTCAAATATTATAGCAGGTGTAGATTTAGTAAGAAGAAAAGAACAAAAACAAGTTTATGGACTTACTTTTAAATTACTTACTACTAGTGAAGGTAAGAAAATGGGTAAAACTGAATCTGGTGCAGTTTGGGTAGATCCAGATAAAACATCTCCCTTTGAAGTATATCAATATTTAAGAAATATAGATGATGCTGATGTAGAAAACACTTTAGCAATGCTAACATTTTTACCTATGGATGAAGTCAAAAGACTTGGTAATCTTGAAGGAGCAGAAATAAATAAAGCTAAAGAAATACTTGCCTTTGAATTTACAAAAATAGTTCATGGTGAAGAAGAAGCAAAAAAAGCAGAAAAAGCTGCTAGAGCATTATTTGCTGGTGGAAATGATATGAGTAATATTCCTTCTACAGAAATGGAAAAAGATAAATTTAGTGATGGAATAGGCCTTCTTGCACTTATGACAGAATTAGGACTTACTGCTTCAAATGGTGAAGCAAGGCGTCTTGTAAAACAAGGTGGAGTTTCAGTTAATGATGAAAAAATAAATGACATTAAAAAGGAAATTACACTTGAAGATTTTACTGATAATAAATTATTGATTAAAAAGGGTAAAAAGAAATATCATCAAGTTGTTGTGAAGTAAAAAAATGGAGGCAGTTGCCTCCATTTTTTAATTTGCTATAATATTTAATATAGATATAGTATGACAAACTGAAAAGGTGAAAACAAAAAAGAATAAAGTATAAAATCTACTCTATCTTAGTCATATCAATATTTATAGCTATTTTTATCAACTTGTCATAATTAGCATTAAGACAAATTGGATTTCTTGTTTTTCTCTAAATATATCTTTTTAGTAATTAAAACTGTGTTATTAGCAGACCAAACAAGTAATATAGCAGGAACAACTCTTCCTAATAAATTTTCACTTGAACTTATTAATCCTGACATGATTACAAAAACACCTGCAAAACAAATAATATCAATTAAATTTTTAATTTTCATATAAATTTATTCCTTTCTAAAAAGTTTTACTATGAGATTAAAGGTTTGAGTTTTACTTAATTCTTATTAAGACAAACTCATTAGCGCCTTATCATCTTTGATA